>DATJMX010000014.1 GCA_035508495.1 Candidatus Binataceae bacterium | reverse complement strand
TAATTTTGTGGCGTTTATTCGCTGTGTTTCTCATAACAAGAATCAGTGCGCCTGCGCCAGCACAACAGCGGTACTTATCGAGCCCTATCGGTCAGTTTTAAGGGATTCGCCCGAGGAGCTCGCGCGCTTGCTCGATGACGGCTTCCTGATGCGGCTGCAATTCCTGGTAGCCGCGACTTGTCGTCAGCTCGAGAAATGGATCGGCGACTTCGGTGCGGATTGCGGAAAGCTCCTCCACGATCGCAAGCCCGCAAAACGGCACGTAGGATTCGGAGTAGCCTCCCTCATGTGCGAGTACCAAACGGCCGCGGCAAAGATCCGACGCGCTATCGAGCAGCATCCTGGTCAACGCGCGATAGCATTCGCTGCTCAGCATCATGCGTCCGAGCGGATCGTAGGCGTTCGCATCGAGGCCGCTCGCTACGACGATCAATTCAGGCTTGAAGTAGTAAAGCGCCGGGACCAGCACGCGTTCGAAGACCGCGGTGTACGCGCCGATGCCCGAACCCGGCGGCAGCGGAACATTGAGATTCAGACCCTCGCCGCGACCCGCGCCATTCTCCGACATCGCGCCGCTTCCGGTGGGATAAAGATTGTCCTGATGAATCGAGATCGTGAGCACGTCGGGATTCTCGTAGAAGGCCATCTGCGTGCCGTTGCCGTGATGAACATCCCAGTCCACGATCGCGATTCGATTCAAACCCAGTATGGCGCGAGCATACATCACGGCGACGGCGATATTGCCGAAGATACAATAGCCGCGTCCGCGTGAAGGCTCGGCGTGATGACCGGGAGGCCGCACCAGTGCATAGGCATTGTCGACCGCGCCTCGTACCACTTCGGCGATCGCTGCAATCACGCCGCCGGTCGAAAGCGCCGCGATCTCAAAGCTGCCGGTGCCAAAGGGAGTCAGCTCGCCAGCGTCGCCGCCATGAGCCGCTGACATCTGCCGGATACGCTCGATGTAATCGCGGGTGTGGAACCGCAGGAGGTCTTCCTCAGTTGCGGGAGCCGGCCTGATCGCATGGAGCCGATCGAGCACTCGCGTCGCGGCGAGCAGATTATGGAAACGGCGCTTGGTCTCGGGATTCTCGAAACCGGCGCTCGGCTGGAGCGGGTACGTGCCGCCGCCCGAATCGTGCCACATGTAGGTCTCATCGAACACGAATCCGGTTTTTCTCGCTGTGGTCATTTCAAATCCGCCCGCGGGCTAGCCCCTGCCGTGCGTGAAGTGCGTCTCGCCAATCGAGAAGAATGTGCCCCCAAGTTCGCGAAGCTTTCCGCTCATGATCTGACTCACGATCGTTGATCCGATCGTTTCTACGCCGGATTGCCAGTTATCGTAAACGAAGACGATTCAATGAAGAAGGCCCGGCAGATGCCCGGGCCTTCCTACGAGTTGCGGTTTTAGTCGTTTGAGAGGAATTCGAGTTGATTGGGCAGGAGCAGATCGGCACTGCCGAAGGCGTCAGCTTCCTGGCCTGACGCGCTCATGCTTTGTGCGCAGAACTTGATATTGCAGTTTTTGTCGCCGGTACACGCATCCAAGCCTGCCTGCGCCCAGAACAAAGGATGCGCAGGAGCGAGCAGGCCCGCCAGTTCAAGCCGTGACAACGTCACCTGCGCGGATTGGCCGGGCGAGAGTGCCAGTGTCTTGATCTTGATCAGGTTGCCGTTGACATCGAAGAAATCGACCTCCGCGTGGCAGGTCGCGGTAGGCGGTATATTCAATGGCGAGAACGTCACATTCACCTGGGCGGTCTGACCTAAGCCGAGACCGATCAAGCTGCTCACAAATACGAATATCTGGATTGCTGACATTTTTTTGACCTCATTTTCTGAACGACGGAAATGCTATCGGGCGAAACGTTTTCGAAGAGGATTTATTCCTGGTCAAAATCGGGGGCGTTGATCGAAGGGGTGTCCAGAGCGCGAGTGACGCCTGTCAGCGTGTCAACAATTTCGACTGATTGCGTGATGTTGCACAGCGTGAAGTCGCAAGAATCGTTGCTTGGGTCGCAGGTGTTCTCGACTTGCCCCTGCTCAGTGAAGATTCCCAAACTGCCACCACTAGCGAGGTCACTCCGGGTGAACTTCAGGACGCCGGTCTGTCCGGGCGTGAGCGAGATCGTCTGATTCTTGACCGCGTTGCCGCGACCATCGAAGACAATGACATTCATGACGCAGGGACTCGGCGGGTAGTCGTCCGGTGCCGAGAAGCCGCCCGGCACGTAGGCCAAGTTTACCTGTCCGTACTGCAGCAAACCGAGGCTAATTGGCGCTCCTGGGTTCAGCAGCGCACTGATGAGCGCGAGCATTCCTAACATTCTTAAATCCTCCAGCGATGGCTTTATTGCCGTTTAGGAGGATATAGCGAATCTTAACCTTTAATACCACTGAAAACGATTAATAGAGCATAACCAGTATACAGGTACATATTGAGCTGCGTGGGCGCGACGATACGCAAACCCGCGAAAACCTCTGGCGAGGATTTCCGAGCTATACCAGGCTGGCAGGCCCAGGATGGAAAGGGTCTTCGAAGAGATCGGGAGCGTTCAGGTCGCGGACTTCTGCTTTACATCTTCGACTGCATGTCGGCCTTGCCGGTGGCCATGTCCGTGGGAAAGGACACATGCGAGTGGATCATTTTCCACTGGCCTTTCTGCTTCTGCCAGACGTCGGTCACGCGAAATGTCATATCGATGGGTTTGCCGTCTTTGCCGGTGCCGGTGAAATGCTGAATGCTGTTGGCCATCGCCATCTTGCCGTCCGATACGACGTGCATCGAAACGAACTCGACCTTCGGATTCTTTATCGTATCGAAGAACCCCTGGAAGTCGCCGCGCACGGCTTTTCGTCCATCGAACTCGCGCGGCGTGCCGATATCATAGACGACGACATCGTCGCTGGGCTCGTAGCAATTCATTAGCTCATCGACGCTCGTCGCCTGGGCGCATTTATGTTCGAGCGCTTCGATCTCGGCCTTGGAATCGGCGGCCCATGCTGGCGAAGCGGTCGCGAATGCGATTAGACAGATCGCCGAGGCGATCGCGGCCAGACTGAGTTTTGATTTGGTCGTCATATTAAGATCCTTTAGGAAGTTTGAGGACTCGTTCCCCGATTATGTTGTGCTGGATCTCGTTGGTGCCGGCCGCGATCGTGCCGCGCCGCGCCGCGAGCATCCGATGTGACCACTTGCCACGATCGATGGAACCGGCGGCCTGATATTCCAACTGACTATATGGTCCGAGCAGTTCCATTGCGAACGATTGAATACGCAGATTCAGGTCTGTCGTGCCAAGCTTGAGAATCGATCCTTCGGGACCCGGCGGCAGCCCCTTCAATTGCCGGGTGAGCTGACGCAGGCTCGTGTACTTGAGCGCCTCGGCCTCGCACGCAAACGCCGCGAGCTTCTGCTTTACATACTTGTCGTCCGAAGCCGGACGGCCGCCGCGATTCACCTTCCTCGCGAGGCTCGCAAGCTGGCGCACTTCGACCATCATCTCGGAGCGGCCGCCGTGAATGGTGCGCTCGAACATCATGTTGGTCATCGCGACCATCCAGCCCTGGTTCTTCTCGCCCACCAGGTTGGACTTCGATACCACGACGTCTTCGAAGAACACCTGGTTGAAGCCGCGCTCGCCCGTGATCTGCACCAGCGGCCGCACCGTGACTCCGGGAGTCTTCATGTCAACCAACAGGTAGCTAAGGCCCTTATGCTTGGGCAGACTCGAATCGGTACGGCAGAGCAATGTCGAAAAGTCGGCGTGATGCGCGTTGGAGGTCCACACCTTCGAGCCGTTGACGACGAAGTGATCGCCCATGTCCTCGGCGCGCGTCTCGACCGCGGCAAGATCGGAGCCGTGATTCGGCTCCGACAATCCCTGGCACCAGATTTCCTCGGCTGACGGAATCCGCGGGATATAGCGCTTCTTCTGCTCGGGCGTGCCCCACTGCATGAGCGTCGGACCGACGCGCGCGATGCCTTGAAAGTTGACCGTGGGCGGCGCCTTCGCGCGGTCGATTTCCTGGTGATAGATGAACTGCTGAACGAGAGTCGCGCCGCGCCCGCCATATTCCTTCGGCCAGTGAATGCACATCCAGCCGGCGTCATAGAGCTTGCGATGCCACGCGCGGCGCCGCTCGAATTCCGTCTTGGTGTCGGGATCGGCAAGCTCACTGTCATCCCGCCAATCGCGCGGAATATTGCTCTCGAGCCAACTCCTGAACTCGCGCCGAAACGCTTCATCCTCTTCGCTGAAATTGAAATCCATCACGGCCTCCAGCAAAGGTTCTCAGCCATCAGTACGCGCCGAGTCACGCGGGCAACACTATCGCGACTGCGCTGAATCGCAAGGGCCGCAAACCGCGACAAGGAGTGGCTTTATTGCCATAGTGGGGCGTCTTGAGATTCGCGCCGGAGGTCGAAATCGTGGCTGATATAGCGTCGCAGATATTTCGTGTGAATGAGGTCGAATGGAGTCCGCTTGCGCCGGGGGCCAAGGTCAAGTTGCTATGGACTGATGCTGCGACGAAACGGCGTGCGCAGATTATTCGCTTCGAGCCCGGCGCGGCGCTCCCGATGCATCGTCATGTCGGCGATGAGCTGATCTATGTAATCGAGGGAGCGATCAGCGACGAGCACGGCACCACTGCGGCGGGATGCGTTGGCTATCGGCCCAACGGATGCGTTCACAGCGTCGGCAGCCGCAACGGGGCGACGGCATTGGCGATTCTTACCGGAGGCGTCGAGCCAACCAGCGATGCGGCAGGCGCGCCGCCATCGCAAAATATCAACCCGGCTGAAATCGCATGGGTCGAAGCGATCCCGGGAGTGAGGCAAAAGCCTCTCTGGCTTGACAAGGAGACCAAACGGCGCGCTGCCCTGGTGCGCTTCGAGCCGGGAGCGCAACTGCCGCGTCATAAGCATCTGGGCAACGAGTTGATATTCGTAATCGAAGGCTCGAACTCCGACGAATCAGGCGAAGTGCTGGCCGGCAACGTCAACTACCGGCCCGACGGATGCGTGCACACCGTCACGACCAGGAATGGCGCGACGCTCTTCGCGCTCGTGACCGGCGGCGTCGAGATGATCAAGTAAGTAGTTTCGCGAACGTATTGCTATCGGGCCTTGGCACTAATTTCCCGGCGGAGTCCGCGTCCTTCGGCGCGGCGCCCGCGCAGCGTCATGCAGGTGCTCGAGGCGCGCGCGACGAGTTCGTTCTTGTCGTTCAAAACGTTGCATTCGACCAGGCCGATAGTTTTGCCGCCGCGAACCATGCGCGCTTCGGCGCGGAGCTTCGCATTCCAGACCGGGCGGAAGAAATTGATTTTCAACTCGATGGTCGTGAACGTCTCGCCAGCGGCAAGCGTGCTGCTGTAAGCGATACCCATCGCGGCATCCGCGATATCGCACAGCACGCCGCCGTGAAGCGTTCCCATCGGATTCGAATGGCGCGCGCCGGCTTCGAATTCGACCGTGGCGCGCCCGACTCCCTCGCGAATCAAGGTGAGGCCGAGAAGCGTACCGATCCCGGCGGGGAATTCTTCGCGGATTGCGGCCATCTGCGGTTCTTCCAGGCGTGTGGAACTATTCATAAGTTGGGTTGCCACGACTGTTCGATAGCCGCCTGGCCCAAAAGGTTACGACCGCGCAAATGCATCGGGTGTAACCTCCGATCGTCCGCGCGCATCTGAGTCGCACACGACGAGCGAGCCACCCGGGAATCGGACATCCGAGGACGGCAGTTGATTATGAGTCAGGGCAAGACGGCAATCGTAACCGGTGCTTCGCAAGGAATCGGCGCTGGTTGTGTGAGGACTTTCGTGGAGCGCGGCTACTCTGTCGTTGCCACGTCGCGAAATATCACCCAGTCCGGCGCATTCGCATCGTCAGAGAAACTTGCGTTGGTTGACGGCGACATTGGCAGCAGCGCGATTGCCCACAGAATCGCCGAAGTCGCAATCAACCAATTTGGATCGATCGACGCGCTCGTCAACAACGCCGGAATATTCTTCGTCAAGCCGTTCACCAGTTACACCGCCGATGACTTCAAAGCGCTCTCCTCAACAAACCTTGAAGGTTTCATTTACCTCACTCAACTCGCGATTAGTCAGATGCTGGCGCAGAAGTCGGGCGGCAGCGTCGTCACTATCACTGCGACTCTCGCCGAGCATCCGATCGCGGGTGTGAACGCCTCGATTCCGATGATCACGAAGGGCGGGCTCGAAGCCGTCACGCGTAGTCTCGCGATGGAATACGCGAAGGATGCGATTCGCGTGAATGCTGTCGCGCCGGGAGTAGTCAATACTCCCATGCATCAGGACGAACTCGAAGCCATGAAGTCGCTCTCGCCTTCAGGTCAGGTATCGGACGTCGAGGACATCGTCGATGCGGTTATTTACCTCACCGAGGCGCGTCGAGTGACCGGTGAAATACTCCATGTCGATGGCGGAGCGCATATTGGTAAATGGTAATTCCAGAAGGAATAAGTAATGCCGGAAATCAAGAAAGTACAATACACGGCGAAAGCTCACACCATCGGGGGCCGCGACGGTGGCTCATCGCGCACTTCCGATGGCCGGCTCGAGGTTAGACTCTCAGTTCCGGGCCTGCCCGGAACTGGCACCAATCCTGAGCAACTCTTCGCCGCCGGATGGTCGGCATGTTTCATCAGCGCGATGGGACTCGTGGCGCACCAGAAGAAAATCAAGCTTCCATCCGAGACTGCTATCGATGCCGAAGTCGATCTGTGCCTGAACGGCGGATATTCGCTCCAGGCCCGCCTGAACGTGAGCATGCCAGGGCTGGAACGCGATATCGCCCAGAGCATCGTCGACGAGGCGCATCAGATCTGCCCCTATTCCAAGGCCACGCGTGGCAATATCGAAGTGACTATCAAGGTCGCCTGATTCGAAGGATGCGACGCGACCTTATGCTTGGTGCCTTTCAAATGAGGATCGCTACTCGTTGACGGCGTATTGATCATTTCAGTAATGCAGGAGATACGCGCGCCTATCGCCTGCATTCGAGGCTGAAGTGACACATGTCAATGCCGATCAACAACGGTAATTCGAAAGCACGCAAAGCTCCCGACCGATACGCGGACCAATATGTTGCTTGGGAGGAGCGCTGGGAGGCGGGCAAGCGGCTGCGCGAGAAGGTTCCGCGCGAGAAACACGCCGGATGGACGCCGACCCAGAGACGCTCCGATCCGGTCGAAATACTCGTCAAGTCAAACGCGCAACGCCTGCCTGAGTTGGTGCCGATCCGAACGGCGCGGATGCTCACTTCGTCGTTCGCGTTTCTGCGCGGCTCGGCGGCGGTCATGGCTGCCGATCTGTCGCGCACGCCGAAAAGCGGAATTCGTGTTCAGGCCTGCGGCGATTGCCACCTGATGAACTTCGGCGCCTTTGCCACGCCCGAGCGCAAGCTGATCTTCGACATCAATGACTTCGACGAAACGCTCCCGGCGCCTTGGGAATGGGATCTGAAGCGGCTCGCGGCAAGTTTCGCGGTCGCCGGTAAGTATATCGATCTGAATCGCGCCGACGCGCACGCAGCCGCCGAATCCGCAGTACGATCGTATCGCAAATCGATGTTTCGCTATTCGCGGATGCGGGTTCTGGATGTCTGGTACGACCACGTCGATGTTGAAGACGTGATCGCGGGCCTTCCCGATCCAAGCTGGCAAAAGAGATGGCGCGAGCGGATCGCCAAGGAACGCGCGCGCAGTGTAGTCGAGCATGACTTTCCCAAGCTTGCCGCGCGCAGCGGCAAGCGGCCCAGGATCAAGGATAACCCGCCGCTGATTTTCCATCTGCCTGACCAGGACGATCATGACCATCACAAGTCGGCGACTGCTGCGCACTATGAGTATATGGCGTCGCTCGCGCCTCAGTACCAGGCGATACTCGAGCGCTATAAACTGGTTGATATCGCGATGAAGGTGGTCGGCGTCGGCAGCGTCGGGACGTTTTGTGCGATCGCGCTTTTGATGGCGTCTGACAACGACCCGCTGTTCCTGCAGATCAAAGAAGCCAACGCATCCGTGCTGGAACCTTTTGCCGGAAAGAGCATTTACAAGAATCATGGCGAGCGGGTCGTAGTCGGCCAGCGATGCATGCAGGCTGCGGGCGATATGCTGCTCGGCTGGGCGCACGGCAAGTATCGCAAACGCGACTTCTACGCGCGCCAGTTGCGCGACATGAAGATGTCGATCGTGATGGAGACAATGGACCGGAACACGCTTCGCTACTACGCGAAGCTCTGCGGACGGGTGCTGGCGCGAGCCCATGCCCGGACCGCGGATCCGGCGGTCATTGCCGGATACATCGGCAAGAGCGGCGTCTTTGACGAGGCGATCGCGCATTTCGCGATGGAGTACTCGACGCAGACCGATCACGATCACGAAGCGTTGACCGTTGCCGTGCGCGCCGGACGGCTGGAGGCCGCGGCATCGATCTGAACTGAGTATTGCTGCTGAATAATGAGTAATCGTGAAGAACCGCTGGAGTCTCTGTTTACCGAGGGCGGTCCCGGCGCCGCGATTCTACGCCGTCTGCGCTTGCTAAATCCGGAGCTGGGCGTCGCGTCGGATCGAGCGGCGATCGTACTGGCTACTTTGTGCTGGGTACCTTTGTTGATTTTGTCGGCCGCGCAAGGGCTTGTTCTCGGCGGAGCGAAAATTCCATTCCTTAAGGACATCGCGGCACAAACGCGCTTTTTGCTGGCGGTGCCGATGCTCATGCTCGCCGAGATTCCGGTGGGATTTCGGCTGCGCGAGATGGTCAAGCATTTCCTGAACGCGGGACTTATCCGCGATTCCGAGCGCGAGCGTTTCGGTGAAATACTTGTCGATTCGGTGCGAATCCGCGATTCTCGCATCGCCGAGCTGGTCGTGGTCTCGCTCGCCTATATCATGACGTATCTGAATTTCACCGGCGGGCAGCTTCAGCAAGGCAGTACATGGTACTCGCCCGACACCGGTCGTCTCTCACTCGCGGGTTATTGGTACGTACTCGTGGCGCTGCCGGTTTTCCAGTTTCTGATCCTGCGTTGGATATACAGGATGCTTAACTGGACATTGTTTCTAATCAAGGTTTCACGGCTTGATCTGAGACTTTCGGCGGCGCATCCGGATTCGGCGGGAGGGCTGGGCTTTCTCGGCAAGAGCCTGATTCCATTTGGCACGATCACGTTTGCGCTGAGCACCGTAGTATCCGGCGCGATCGCGAGCCGCGTCATCTTCGCGGGCGCAAAGCTTGAATCATTCGCAATCGTGTACGTGGCGTTGCTCGTAATCTCACTGATTATTTTCGCGGGGCCGTTGTTGATATTCACACCGCGGCTCTTTCGTCTGAAGTACCAGGGGATGCTCAAGTACGGCGTGCTGGCGGAGCGCTACACGCAATTGTTCGAGCAAAAGTGGACCTCGCTCGGCGAGCACGGTGCGGCCGAGGAATCGGTGCTCGGCACCAGCGATATCCAGTCGCTGGCCGACATGGGCAACAGCTTCGACCTGGTGCGGAAGATGAGAGTATTCCCGCTCGAGCCGAGCGACTTCGTCGCGCTGGCGCTGCCCGCGATCATCCCGGCGCTGCCGTTGCTCGCGACGGTGATGCCCGTCGGCGACATCGTCAAGGATCTCCTGAAGCTAATCGTCTAGCCTTCGACGACTCTATTGCGCTGACCGACTCAGTAGCCGAACTCGAAGCCGGGGCCGAAGCCGTACGGAGGCATCATCATCATGTCTTCGCTGGCCTCCATGTTTTCTTGAGCAGCTTCCTGCTCCTCTTCGACCATCCGGTTCTGTATTCGGATGGCCTCGTAGCGTTGGTACGCACCTTGGGTGCCGACGTACATGCACTGGCATTCATAAGGGTCCGAGACCCAGTAGCGCAGTGTTCCATCCTTGCCGGTGTAGTGCGTCAACTTCAGCGGAGGAAGATTCTTGAGGGTCTGCGACTTCTGCGGAGTATCGGCGGGATATTGTTTGAAACCGGCCGCGGCCAGCATCGGATCCATTTTCTGCGCGCGCTGCTGGGGCGTCAGCGAGCACGAGCCGAGCAGCACGGCGGCAGTGATGGTGACAATTACCTGATAGGCTTTGCGCATGGCGGGCATCTTGGGTCGCGCGCCGGCGCGATGCAACGGATGATTGCCGATTTCGAACGGAAAGTGTCGTTTGAGTATGCACGCTGCCGAGCGCTAATGTCGGGGCGAATCCTTTGAGTGAGGTGACGCGATGGACAAGGCAGCATTTCACGCCGAGATCGCGAGGATCGTCGACGAGTATCGGCTCGATCAGCATCCGTACGTCAAGCTCGTTCATGAAGGCAAAGCCACGCGCGAGCAGCTCAAGGGTTATCCGCTGCAGCATTATGAGATGACCGTGCGCGATTCGGCGCCTATTTCGGCTGTCGCTTACCTAAAGATGTATGAGATCGACAAAAAGGTCGCACGCGGATCTGCCAAAGGATTCGCCGAAGAAGCGCTCGGGCTTTATAGCCATTCCGCGGGGCACACGGAGCTGCTGTTCGAGTTGTGGGAGGGCGGCCTCGGCTTGCCGCGCGAGCAACTGGTTAATTCGGTCGGCTCGGAGGAGGCGCGCGCGTTCAATGCCTGCATGTATCGGATCATTCATCTGAAGCCGCAATTCGTCGGCTCGATCGGCCTGTGCGAGGAAGTCGAGGTTCCCGCCTACAAGATGATCCAGGAGGGCCTCGAGCGTCACTACAATCTGAAGCCCGAACACACGCGCTTTCTGTCCGTGCATCATGAGGCCGACAAGCAGCACGGCGAGGGCGGTCATCGGATGATCGATCGTTTCGTCACCGGGACTGGGCGCGAGCAGGAATTCGTCGCCGAGGCGCGAACGATGGTGCGATTCTTCTGGAAGGGCTTCGATTCGATGCTCACAGCCTGAGAGCGCCACCAGTCCCAACGGAACTGGACCGTCAAATCTTCCGCTAACGGCCTGTCAGGGGGAAATCCCGGCGCGGTCATCGCGGAGTTGCGAACGCCTTCACGGTTATGCAAGCCTGATTGTCCGGACTGATTCTCATCTCACTCACAATGGATAGCGGGGTCTCTCAATGGCTGCTCCTCTGCGCACCGCGGCGATACTGAAGAAGTATCGCGCCGACTTGCTCAAAGAATGGACCCGAACCCTCGTCGATGGAGTCCGCAACGATCGCAGGATCACTGAAGAGGAGTTGTCGGCGCAGGCCAACGAATTTCTAACCTTGATGGACGCCGCAGCGGCGAGCGCCGGAATCCACGAGGTCGATGGCGACCAGTGGTCGCGGGTTAAAGACTTCCTCAGCGGGATCTCGCGTTCGCGCGCGATCCAGGGATTCTCTTCCGACCAGACTGCGGCCTTCATTTTTTCATTCAAGAAGCCGCTGTTCGATCGGCTCCGCAAAGAGCTCAGCAAAGATCCTCAGGCGCTCGCTGATGAACTCTGGGCGGCGACTGAGCTAATCGACAAACTCGGACTGCATACGGTGAAGTTCTTCCAGCAGGCGCGCGAAGAAGTGATCACGCGCCAGCAGGAGGAACTCCTCGAACTGTCCACGCCTGTAGTCAAGATGTGGGATGGCATCCTCGCCCTGCCGATGATCGGCACGCTCGACAGCGCCCGCACGCAGGTGGTGATGGAAACGCTGCTCCAACGAATCGTCGAAACCGGGTCGGAGATGACGGTTATCGACATTACCGGGGTGCCGACCGTCGATACGCTCACCGCGCAGCACCTGATGAAGACCGTCGCGGCAATTCGCATGATGGGCGCCGATTGCATCATCAGCGGGATCCGCCCGCAAATCGCGCAGACGATCGTGCATCTGGGCGTCGATCTGGAGGGCATCACCACCCGGGCCACGCTGGCCGACGCGCTCGCGCTCGCGCTGAAGCGTACCGGATTCATCGTTTCCCGCATCAACGAGAATAAGCGGTAATCATGGAACGAATTCCGATACTCAGGATGGGGACCTTCCTGCTCGTCACTATCCAGATCGAGATGGACGACCGAATTGCGCTGCGGCTCCAGGAAGATCTCACCTCGCTGATTGAGAAGACCGGAGCGCGCGGAGTGTTGCTCGATCTGTCGGCGCTGGAAATCGTCGATTCTTTCATCGGCAGAATGATCGGGACCATATCGGCGATGTCGCGGATACTAAACGCGAAGACCGTCGTCGTTGGACTTCAACCGGCGGTCGCGATCACGCTGGTAGAGTTGGGAATCGCGCTGGCCGGCGTCAAAACTGCCCTCAATGTGGAGCGCGGAATGGCGATCCTGCAGGCCGAGGACGAAGAGGACTCAGACCTCAAAGAATGAGTGAATCGATGCCGATCGTTACCAGTCAGGACGTGGTTCTGGCTCGACAAACAGTTCGAAAACTGGCCCAGGAGACAGGTTTCGGAATCGTGGATCAGACCAAGCTGGTCACCGCGATTAGCGAGCTTGCCCGCAACGCAATCAGCTATGGCGGCGGCGGAGAGCTCCAATGGGAGCGCGTCTCGGACAACGGCAAGAAGGGCCTCAGGCTCACGGTCGCTGATAGGGGGCCCGGGATCGCGGATCTCGAACTCGCGATGAAGGACGGCTGGACCTCGGGCTCCGGGCTCGGGATGGGATTGCCGGGCGCCAAGCGCCTGGTCAACGATTTCCATATAACAACGGAGGTTGGAGAGGGGACGACGGTGGTAGTTACGAAATGGAAGTAGCGTCTCACACGCATACCGCGGCTCGCTCTACGGTCGTCATCCGGATTGACGAGCAGAGCGCGATCGGCGATGCGCGGCGCGTCTCGACAAAAATCGCCGCGGGAGCAGGTCTCAAGGAATCGCTTCGCAACAACGTCCCGCTGATCGTAACCGAGCTCGCGACCAACCTTCTACTCCACGCCAAGGACGGCGAAATCCTGATTCATTTAACGCCCACGCCGACAGGTTCGGCCGTTGAAATAATAGCGACCGATCGCGGCCCCGGGATTGCCGACGTGAAGCGCGCGCTCGACGATGGATACTCGCGCGCCGGGACGCGCGGATGCGGCCTCGGTGCGGTTAAGCGTTTGTCCACGGAATTCGATATCTATTCACGGCAACCATCCGGCACGGTTGTGATGTCGAGAATCTTCACGCGTGGCCGCAAAGAAGGTTCTGCGCGCGCCCATGTCTCGGCGATCTGCGTGCCGAAGCCGGGAGAGCATATAAGCGGCGACGCCTGGCAGATAAGCCGCCTCGGGAACCATTTTGGAGCGGTAGTGATCGATGGATTGGGCCACGGTCCCCTCGCCGCCGAAGCCGCCTCGCGAGCAATCGACATCTTCGACGAGCGGCACTCGATTACGCCGCAGGAATATCTGGAGAGCACGCACCTGGTGATACAGGGTTCAAGGGGCGCGGCCGCGGCCTTCGCCAGGGTCGATTTGGAACGAAATACTCTTCAATATGCCGGGGTTGGTAATATAGTCGGGCGACTGGCTGACGCTCGCAGCCGCAAAACCCGATCGCTGATTTCGCTCGACGGAATCGTCGGAGCACAAATCCGCAAGGTGCGACAATTCGACTATCAGTTGAGTCCTGACGAGCTATTAATCATGCATTCGGACGGTCTCAGCGAGCGCTGGAATCTCGAAGACTACCCGGGGCTGGCTCAGGCCGATGTGGCAACAATCGCGGGTGTGCTATATCGCGACGCAAAGCGGGGACGCGACGACGCCACGGTGCTGGTAGCAAGACTCAATTCGACTCGATGAACGAACGCGAACATAACGACGGTCGCAGCGATTTGGCCGCGCTCCGCGAGCAGTGCCAGGCGCTGCAGGCTGAGCTTGCCACGCGGATCGCACAGGTCGAGTCGCTCACCGATGAACTCGCCGAAACCAACAGCGGCGTCGTGGCCCTCTACGCGGAACTCGATGATCGGTCGGTGCAGCTCCGCGAAGTATCGGAACTGAAAAGCCGTTTTCTTTCCTACATGAGCCATGAGTTTCGGACGCCCCTCGGCTCAATCCGCAGTGTCGTCCGAATCCTCCTCGACAAGCTCGACGGTCCATTAACCGAAGAGCAGGAAGTCCAGCTCCGGTTCATCCAAAAGGGCGCGGAAGAGCTGTCGAACATGGTCAACGATCTGCTTGACCTGGCGAAGATCGACGCCGGCCGCATCTCGATCTCGCCGGAATGGTTCGAGCTGGTCGATTTGTTCTCGACATTGCGCGGCATGTTCAAGCCCATCCTGACCAATGACAACGTCACGTTGATATTCGAAGAGGCCGTCGACATTCCGCGGATTTACACCGATGACAAAAAGCTATCGCAAATACTCAGGAATTTTATTTCCAATGCCCTGAAATTCACGCCCAAGGGTGAAGTCCGGGTTTCCGCACATCAAGAAGAGCCAGGTTTCGTACGCTTCGCGGTCGCCGATACCGGCATTGGAATCGCCAAGGAATATCATAAGGCGGTTTTCGAGGACTTTGTGCAGGTCAACTCTGCCATCCAGCATCGCGTCCACGGTACCGGCCTGGGGCTGGCGCTCAGCAAACGGCTTGCAGAGATGCTCGGTGGCCACGTTGAACTGGACAGCGAAATTGGACGTGGTTCAACATTCTCGGTTATCATACCGATAGAATTTCGCCCGACTGATCCGTCGCCAAACGAAAGGAGTTAGGTGGCAGAACGGCCCAACGGGCGCAGAGACCAGCTAATGCCCGATACCCCCACCCCGCGGATCGCGATTATCGACGATAACCCCGCGACCCTTTACTCCACTTCACGCGTCCTGCGCTCGGCCGGCTTCGAGGTGCGGGAAGGGATGACCGGAGAAGCCGCGCTTGGATTCGCCAACGAAGGCGCGGACCTGATGCTGCTCGATGTCAACCTGCCCGACATGCACGGCTTCGACATCAGCCGTCACCTGCGCAACGATCCGCGCACCGCGCGCCTGCCGATCATTCATCTCTCGGCAACCTTTGTCACTGAAATCGACAAAGCCCGCGGTCTCGATGCCGGCGGCGACGGCTATCTCACGCATCCTGTCGAGCCTCCCGTGCTCATCGCGACGGTCAACGCCTTTCTGCGCGCGCGGCGCGCCGAAGACGATTTGCGCACCAGCGAGGCCAAGTTCAGAGCCGTCTTCGACAATGCCTCCGGCGGCATCCTGCTGCTCGACGAGGATATGACTTTTCTGGACGTCAATCCGAAGGTCTGTCGTGTGCTCGCGCGCAACCGCGAGGAGATTATCCGCCAGCCACTGTCAGCATTCACCGACCCCGAATCGCACGTCAACCTCGCCGAGATTTCGCGCACCCTCGAGGCCAAGGGTTTCTGGCAAGGCATCTTCCCGTTACGCAAAGACGATAGCGGCGACCTGGTACATCTTGATTGGAACATCTCGGCGCACTCGTTTCCCGGCGTGCGGATGGCGATCGTTACCGATATCACGGAGCGGGTGAGGCTCGAGCTACAGCGCGATGAGCTGCTCGCGAGCGAGCGCAAAGCCCGGTCTGAAGCGGAGCGCGCCAATCGCCTGAAAGACGAATTTCTCGGCACCCTGTCGCACGAGCTGCGCACCCCGCTCAACGCGATCCTGCTACGGACCCAAGCTCTTCGGCAGAGCGTCGGCGATCCGGAAAAGGTCGAACGGGGCCTCGCCGCGATTGAGCGCAACACCCAGCTTCAGGCGCGCCTGATTTCCGACCTGCTCGACGTGTCGCGGATCATGTCGGGGAAACTGCGCCTGGACGTCGAGCCGATCGATCTGGCTGCGACCATTCGATCCGCATTGGAAATCCTCGCTCCCGCACTCGAGGCCAAGGGACTCAAACTCAAGACCTTGATCGATCGCAACGCGGCGACAATTTCCGGCGACCCCGGCCGACTGCATCAGGTTATCTGGAACCTGGTCAACAACGCGATCAAATTCACACCGCAAGGCGGTGAGATTTCAGTCGCTCTCAAGCGTGTCGCCGGCGAGGTCGAGATAACGGTCAGCGACACCGGCCAGGGAATCAAACCCGAGCTGCTGCCGCACCTGTTCGAGCGATTTCGCCAAGGCGATGTCAGCGCGAATCGGACCCACGGCGGCCTGGGTCTGGGGCTCGCAATCGTCAAGCACCTCGTCGAGATGCACGGTGGGACGGCGCGTGCCTACAGCGCCGGGCCCGGCAAAGGCGCAACCTTTACCGTCGTCTTGCCCAATGAGATCGTGGATCGCGATTCAGAGGCTGAGGCTCGCGCTCCGACGCAGCGTCACGAGACTGAGCTGGCGCGTCTGGACGGCGTGCGAATACTCGTCGTTGATGACGACGTCGATGCTGCCGCGGCAATGAGCCAGATCCTGGAATCACACGGCGCCCAGCTGGCCACTGCCAATGATGTCGATACGGCGCTGGACGAGCTGACACGCTTCAGTCCGGACGTGCTGGTGAGCGACATCGGGATGCCGGGGCGCGATGGCTACGATCTGATTCGCGAGGTTCGCGCGCGTGGGTTCACCCACCAGGCGCTGCCTGCTATCGCGCTGACTGCTCTGGCCCGTCCGGAGGATCGGCGCCGGGCCTTGCTCGCCGGCTATCAGATCCATCTCGCCAAGCCGACCGACGCAACCGAGCTGAGCGCGGCGATTGCAACCCTGATTGGCCGGACCGGAATCGACGAAAGCGCCCAGGAGCGCAAGCTCTCCGCGGATTGATCGCGCCAGGCGGCGCGTTCTCGAAAATCTCGAGCGCCCTAAGCCCGTCGTAATCCTGCGTGTTGGTCGGCGATCTTAAACGCGATCTTGTTGATGTTGAGCGCCTTGATCTTCGACTCGAGCGTGGACGGCCTGATGCCGAGCTTGACGGCGGCGCCCGACGGACCGGAGACACGGCCACGCGATTCTGCCAGCGCGGCTTCGATTCTCACCCGCTCCTGGGTTTCCATCGCTTGCGCAAGTGGCATCGCGGGCGTTGCGATCTGAACGCGATTTCGCAACAGCCAGCTCGGATCAACCGAGAACGTTTCCGTCTCACAGATGATGACCGAGCGCTCGATCACGTTCTGAAGCTCGCGGACATTGCCCGGCCACGGATAGGAGCGCAGATGATCCATGCTGGCTTGGCTGATGTTTGTAATTCGCTTGCCCGAGGCCGCCGCGTACCGATCGACGAAGTATCGCACCAGCATCGCGATGTCCTCGGGACGTTGTCGCAGCGGCGGGACTTCGATCGGGAACACGTTGAGCCGGTAGAAGAGATCACTGCGAAAAATGCCCTCGGCGATCGCTGCCTTCAGATCGCGATTCGTAGCCGCGATCACGCGCACGTCAAGCGCGATGGTGTGACTGCCCCCGAGCCGCTCGAATTCCCGCTCCTGCAGGACGCGCAATAACGCGACCTGCGTTTCCATCGGCAGTTCGCCGATTTCATCGAGAAAAATCGTGCCGCCAGCGGCCATCTCGAAACGCCCGAGCCGCTTCTGCAGCGCTCCTGTGAAAGCTCCTCGCTCGTGGCCGAAGAGCTCCGATGCGATCAGCGCCTGCGGAATCGCCGCGCAGTTCACGCTGACGAACGGGCCCTTCGAGCGCGCTGAGCGCTTGTGAATCGCGCGGGCAATCAGCTCCTTGCCCGTGCCCGTCTCGCCCGTGACCAGGATCGACGACTCGGTCGGCGCAACCTTCGAGACGCGTGACAATGTCGCCTGCAGCGCCGCCGAATCGCCGATGATCTCTTCGAACATCGAAATCGTGTCGATTTCCTCGCGCAGCGCAGTGTTCTCGTTTTGCAGCCGCTGCTCGAGCTGCTTGCGATCTTCGATTTCGATTCCCGACGAATACCAGCGCAGGATGCGGCCGCTGCTGTCACGAAGCGGAAATGAGCGGAACAGGTGCCAGCGAAAAGCCCCATCTTTGCGGCGCAGGCGGATTTCGAACTCGTAGCTCTCGCCGCGCAGAATCGGACCGCGACTGTTGATCGCCTCCAGATCGTCAGGATGGGCGAACCGCCGCATGTAACCGGGCGATCGATATTCCTCCAAAGTGATTCCGGCGTACTCGAGCGCGAATCGATTTGCGTAGAGGCGCCGTCCCGCTGGCGACATGATCCCGATCTGCTGTGGCGTGAAATCGATCAAGTCGCGGACCTCGCGCTCAGCGCGTTTGAGATCCTCGATGTCGGTGTTGGTGCCAAACCATCGGACAACGGTGCCGTGCTCGTCGCGATAAGGTTCCGCGCGCATCAGGAACCATCGATATTCGCCGCCCGAGCTTCGCAGACGCGCCTCGGCCTCACCTGCACGTCCGGTGCTGATGATCTCCTGCCAAACCTGCGTCAGACCTTCCACGTCATCCGGATGCAACGTGCTCGTCCATCCCCATCCGACGGCCTCGTGCAGCTTAAGGCCAGTGAAATCGAGCCAGCGTTTGTTCATGTATTCGACGGAGCCGTCGCTCAGGCACGACCACATGAGCGCCGGTACCATGTCAATCATGAGGCGGAAATCGGGGCTCGAAACGCTCGGATCGAGGTTCATAGCGCTCTGGCGATCGCTCAAATCATGGGCGAAGCTGCTTCTTGAGAGTCTACGGTTCTCCAGGGACTCTTCTTCTTGCACGCATCTATGGCTAACGCTCGATCGCAGCAGCGTAAAGCAATTCGGCGTGGAGACGGCGTGGAGTTTCCGTGGAGTTTCGTGTGTAGCGAAAATGGCGACCGCCAATGAAATCGCAGCCCGATCTTAGGTTCCGAGCGTTCACGCTCGATCGCGCAAATCAGCAATTGCGGCGCGCTTCCGTGGTGATCCCCCTGCCGCCAAAAACCTTTGCGGTCCTGCAGTACCTCGCGGAAAATCCGCAGCGCCTGGTTACCCACGCCGAGTTGTTGAGCGCGGTGTGGCCGGGAGTCGCGGTCGGAAACGGTCTGCTGCGGGGCTATTTGCGCGACATCCGCCGCGCGCTCGGCGACGACGCGGCGAATCCAAAATTCATCGCGACACAACAGCGCCTTGGCTTTCGCTTCCTGCCCGAGGTTGATTTCGATTCATTCGAGAACGCCCAAGGGGCGTTGCCGAGCGGCCGCGATTCCACACCTGTCAGCGCGCTGGTTGGGCGCGATCACGAAACGCGCGCGCTCGCGGATTTCCTGCGCGAGAGTCTCAATGGCCAGCGTCAGGTGGTTCTGATTGCGGGCGAGCCCGGGATCGGCAAAAGCGCGCTGGTCGGCGAGTTCGTCACGCGCGCCACTGCGCAATCCTCGGTCATCGCGACCTTGGGTCAATGTGTCGAGCAATACGGCATCCGCGATTCGTATCTGCCGATCTTCGACGCGCTCGAGAGCCTGTGCCGCGGCCCCCGCGCTACGAGCGTCATTCGCGTGCTCAGTCGTCATGCTCCCGTATGGCTAAGCCAGTTGCCGCGAATTGACGCCAGTCAGCACGCGGCGAGCGCGCCGAACGTTCAGGATCGCACGCAGGCTGGGATGCTCCGTGAGCTCTGCGAAGCGCTGGAGGTGATCGCCGCCGAGATGCCGCTGATCCTCGTGCTCGAAGATCTGCAGTGGAGCGATAATTCGACGCTCGATTTGCTATCGGCGATCGCACATCGGCGAGAGCCCGCGCGTCTGATGGTCATCGGAACTTATCGGCCCGCCGAGGTTATCGTTTCCTCGCATCCGCTCAGGACGATCGCGCAGGAGCTGCAGGCGCATCGTTTGTCCCGCGAGCTTTGGCCCTATGGCCTCAACGTCGACGAGGTGCGGCGCTTTCTGGATCAGCGCTTCGTGGGCAACGGATTTCCCGAGCGGATGGCCCAGATGATTCACGCCAATTCCGCCGGCAATCCGCTCTTCATGACGACTCTGATCGACGACCTGATGCATCAGAACGCGATCATGAACGTCGACGGGCAATGGCGCCTTGGCGGCGACCTGGACGAGGTCGGGACGAAGCGGCCGGAGAGTCTGCGCAAGCTAATCGAGGCGCGCTTCGAACGGCTCTCAGCGCGCGAGCGTTCGGTGATCGAAGCGGCTGCCGTTACGGGCATCGAATTCACCGCCGACCTCATCGCCGCGGCGCTCGAAATCGAGACCGCCGACGTCGAGGATTGCTGCAACGATCTGGTGCGGCGCTCCCAGTTTCTCGCCGCGGCGTCACCCGAGCAGCCAACCGGCGCTGGTGCGCAATTCACTTTTCGTCACGATCTCTATCGCAGCGCCGCGCTGGCCCGAACCTCATTTGCCCGCCGCGTCCTCTGGTGCCAGCGTATCGCCGAGCATCTGGCATCTGGCGACGACAGGTTCGTTAAAGAGGTATCTGGCCAGATCGCCTTTTATTTCGAGCAGGCTGGCCTTCCGCAGCAGGCGGCTAAGCATTGCCTGGTGGCGGCAGAGCGCTGTTCAGAGATCTTTGCCGACAGCGAGGCCGTCGAGCAGTTCCGCCGGGGAATCAAGCTGCTCCAGAATGCGCCGGCCTCAGAGGCGCGCGACGATCTGGAGCTTCGTTTGCAAGTTGGGCTGGCAACATCGCTGACCAAGCTCGAAGGTCTGGACAGCGATGAGATCGACGCGGCTCTGCGCCGGGCCACGGCACTCAATCAAAGAGTGGCAGATGCGCCCCAGGCTTTCGCCACGCTGCGGTTATTGGTTTCGCTGCAGATCGGCCGCGCGGATTTTCCGGGCAGTCTCGACTTTTGCGATCGGATGGACGATATCGCCGGCCGGCACCGCGAGCCGATATTCGAGGCTGAGGCAAAACGACTACGCGGACTGAGTTCTTTCTTCCTCGGCCGCTGCGCCGAGGCGCGAGATTCTCTGGAAAAAAGTATTTCAATATTCAATCAAAGCAGTACTCAATCGCATAGTTTTGCATATGCAGAAGATCCCAGGGTCTTTTCCTCATCGGTTCTGGCAATTGTCCTTTGGATGCAAGGCTATCCGGACCAGGCTCTGGCCCGTTCCCAGGAGGGAGTTAGAATAGCAACTGAGATTGGCGAACCTTACTCAGTCGCGCTGGCTCATTACTTCCTTGCCAATCTGATGAGATTTCTGCGCGACATTCCAGGTACGCTGCGCGAGTCCAGTTCAACGATCGCGATATGCCAGGAGCACGGTTTCGCTTTGTGGCGCGCCCAGGCGTCGCTGGAGCGCGGATGGGCTCTGGCGATGAGCAAAAAGTCCGCCGACGGAATCAAGGAGATCGAGGCCGCGCTCGGCACGCAACTCGGCTCGGTAGGCGCGGGCGGCTCGATCGCAAAACTTGCCGACGCATGTTTGTGCGCGAAGAAAACATCCAGAGGCCTGAGCGCCGTAAACCAGGGCCTCGAGCACGTGCAGAAATATCATGAAGGTATGTGGGCACCTGAGCTTCATCGGCTGAAGGGAGAGCTGCTCTTGCAAAAGCTTGACGCCAAGAAAGCGGGTAAAAGACGGGCCAAGGAATTCGATCAGGCTGAGCAATGCTTCCTGACCGCCATCGATCGCGCGAAAGAGAACGGCGCAAGATCATTAGAGCTGCGCGCCGCCACCAGCCTGTGTCGCTTGTTCGGGCAACAATCCAAACCACGTCACGGCCGCCGCCGACTGGAAGAGGTCTATCGATGGTTCACCGAAGGACTCGAAACCCCCGATCTGATTGACGCAAAGGCATTGTTGAAGAATGGCTAGCAGGCGTGCTCAGGCTTCTAACTGCGGCTGCGTTCATCGAGCCATTCGCGCACGTACGGTGGACAGTTGCGCAGCTCGATCCCCCGCCCTTCCCATCGCGCGAGCGTATCGACGACGTCGCGCTCGACGAGTGTTACGTCCTTCATGTCGAGGACGGTGCGCTTGCTCCGCGTGGCAAATTGAGACTGAAGTTCGCCGAGATGTACCGTTTCCACCTTGCCGCTGAGGACGAGCACGACGTCATCGGCGCTCTCAAGTCGTTCAATCTTCAATACCACCTGTCATCCCTCTGCGGCCTAAAGCCGCTTCATCCTTTCGTCCGTCGATAGCTGCGAGTGCCAGGGCGATCAGCGAGGACGTTGCGAGCGTCGTGCCATCCGCCGGCGGCCGGAAATGATCGTGCGAATGAGCATGAGAAGTCATCAGGCCTCACGCGTCGAGGCGGAGATTTCTTACGATGGTTCGCGAATTTACGATCGTCCGCGATATAGCGCGGCCTTCACCCACCAAAAGTAAGCTAATCGACAGAGCGCCACGCTGGATCGAGAGGGAACGGCGCTTGCTGAGTGCGTCACGGGAACCTGTCTCACGAGTTCCCTGCCAACTATGCATTTTTCTTTTCGGAGGCGAAATTATGCCGAATATTGAAAGGTATGAGAATCTCGTCATCGGTAGCGGGGGAGCGGGCAAGCTCACCGCCTGGTCATTGGGTGCGGCTGGACGCCAAACCGCGCTCGTCGAGCGCGGCGCGCTCGGCGGCGCATGCCCGAACGTCGCATGTCTTCCGAGCAAGAACATCATCTATTCCGCGCGCGTCATCTCGCTCGCCAAACGCGGCGCCGAATTCGGACTCGAGACCGAGGGCCTGCACGTCAATATGGCGGCCGTCCAGCATCGCAAGCGCCTGATGGTCGAGGGGCTCCACCAGATGCATGTCGATCGCACCAAGGCGAGCGGCGCTGAGCTCATCATGGGCAGTGCGCGTTTCATCGCACCGCGCACCGTCGAGATCGATCTCAATAGCGGCGGCAAGCGGACCATCGCCGGCGATCGCGTCTTCCTCGACCTCGGCACGCGTGCCGCCATTCCGCCCGTCCAGGGACTGGCGCAGGCGAAGCCGATGACTCACGTCGAAGCGCTCAACCTCGAGCGCCTGCCTGAGCATCTCATCGTGATGGGCGGCGGCTACGTCGGGCTCGAACTGGCGCAGGCGATTCGCCGCATCGGAGCGAAGGTCACCGTGATCGAAGCGGGCCCGCAGCTCGCGGGTCATGAGGATGCCGACGTGGGCGCGGAGCTGAATGATCTCTTCACCAGCGAGGGAATTGAAGTAGTGCTCGGCACTGAAGTTCGCAAGGTCGAGGGACGCTCCGGCGAGCGCGTAAAGATCGAAACGACCGACGGACCCGGCCAGCGCACGATCGAAGGCACCGACATCCTGGTCGCGACCGGACGTCTCGCCAACACCGAAGGAATCGGGCTCGACCTCGCCGGAATTGAACTGGGCGAGCACGGCTTTATCAAGGTCAACGATCGCCTCGAGACCACCAGCGAGAAAACCTGGGCGATGGGCGACTGCGCGGGTAGTCCAATGTTCACGCACGTGTCGGAAAACGATTTCGGCATCGTTTACGGCAATCTGAACGGCGCCGATCGATCCACCAGGAATCGGCTCATCCCGTTCTGCATGTTCACCGACCCCGAGCTCGCGCGCGTCGGCCGCAACGAGAATGAAGCGCGCCGCGACGGAATCGAATATCGCGTGGCGAAAATGCCGATGGCCAACATCCTGCGCACGCGAACGATCTCAGAACCGCGCGGCTTCATTAAAATGCTGATCGCGAAGAACAGCGACGAGATTCTCGGCTTCACGGCCTTCGGCTTCGAAGCAAGCGAATTGATGGTCGCGGTGCAGACAGCGATGGCCGGTCGTTTGCCGTTCACCATCTTGCGCGACGCGATCTTCACGCATCCCACGATGTCCGAAGGCCTGAATTTCCTTCTGGCTGATGTTCCTTCTAAGGAAATGCCCAAGTGAATTTGTAGACCAGTTCGTAGAACCACCTCGCGCCATTCGCGACGACTTCTATCCCGGTGCGGTGTAGATACACGGCGGTCTTGACTAATAACGCTACACTAGTGTAGCGTTATTAGGGCGAGGCGTTGGACTGGCGAAATTTAGTCGTGTGAAGGTGCGCCGATGCGCAAGCTCGAGAACAAGGTGAGCGTAGTAACCGGCGCGGCATCGGGAATTGGCGAAGCTACGGCCAAACTGTTTGCCGCCGAAGGCGCCACCGTCGTCGTCGTCGATATCGATGAGATCAATGGCCGTCGGGTCGCAAACGAGATTGGAACCACGGCGCTTTTTTACAAGGCCAACGTCGGCGATTCGGCCGAGGTTGAAGAAATGATCAGATTTACGCTCGAGAAATTCGGCCGCATCGACATCCTGCACAACAACGTCGCGACTGCCGGCGCCGTTGCCCCCATCGGCGACATGCCGCTCGAGGCCTGGCAGCGCGCGATTACTATTTCTCTCTCAGGAGTTTTCTATGGGATGCGGTTCGCCTTGCCGCACATGGTGGCGCAGGGCGGCGGAGTGATCGTCAATACCGCGTCGGTCTCCGGCCTCGCAGCGGACTTCTTGTTGGGCGCGTATAATGCAGCGAAAGCCGGTGTCATAAATCTCACTCGCACCGCAGCAATTGAGTATGCTCGCAAGAATATTCGCGTAAATGCCGTCTGTCCGGGCAGCGTCGCGACACCGCCGCTGGTCCGGGCGCTGGGAGACGAAGGACGAAAACTACTAGAAGACCATCATCCGATTGGCCGGCTTGGCCACCCGGATGAGATCGCTCGCGTGGTGCTGTTTCTCGCCAGCGACGATTCATCTTTCATGACGGGAAGCATAGTAGTCGCGGACGGCGGTATCAGCGCCCACACAGGATTCTTTGGGCATCCCCTCTAGATAGTCTTTGCATCCCGTGGCTCAACACTTAGTCAAACCCACACAAAAGGAAGTGAGTTCGCCTGCAAGAGGACGCGGGCGGCCGCGTAGCGACGCTGCTGATCGAGCGATTCGCCAAGCCGCGCTCCAGGTCTTCATCGAGCGCGGGATAGATGCGGCAAGTATCGAACAAATCGCCGACTACGCGGGTGTTGCGCGAACAACGCTGTATCGCCGCTGGTCATCGAAAGAAGATCTCATTGCCCAGGCAATCGCCTCCGCGCGCGGCGAAGGAGAACGCCAGGCAGCGAATCGAGCCAGGTCGCGCAAATCACCTGGGCCCCTGATCGATGCGCTCGCGGATCTCGTCACGCGCCCGGAATACAGAAGACTGGCGGCTCGACTGATCGGCTCTGTTCCGAGTTGCCCGAAGCTGATGGCGACCTATTGGACCAACTATTTGTTGCCACGGCGTTCGGCAATGGCGCTATTGATCGAGGAGGCGCGCCACCAGGGTATCGTGCGAAAGGATTGCGACCCGGAGATACTGCTGGATGTAATTAGCGGCGCGGTTATACATCATTTGCTAGTCAGACCGGGGAACAGGACGCGCAGCGAAATGCGCACATACCTTAACCAGGTGTTGCGCCAGTTTTATCCTGCGGAGCGATGAACTCAGTCGGATGCGAGCTTGACGGAACGTGCTTTGTCGGAGCTGATCCAGCCCTGGGCGGCGAAGTAGTGCGAAAGATATGCGCTCACCTGATCCGCCGTCTTGTCGGATAGATAGTTAAATCGGCCGAGGTAGGCTTTCCCGCCCGCGATCGCTCCTGTTGCGGCACCGCCGGCGATCGTCACACCTCCGGTGGCCGCCGCTCCCGCGCCCATCAGCAGCGCGGAACCCGGCAGTTCATTTGCCGCGGCATGTCCGATTGCAAGCTCGCGCTCTTGATCGGGCGTGCTCGAGAACTTTCGCTCGGCTTCCGACACCACGCCGTGGCTTTCCTTCACATCGTCTGCGACCACAGCGAAGTTCTGTACATAAATTATTTGCGGTCGAGGTTGGGTTGCTGAATCTGCGACGGTCTCAGGCTTGACCCCGGCGCTGGCACATCCTGCACCAACGATGGCGAGCATCAGGAAGGCCGTCTCGAAGAAATGAAAAATACTTCGAACATGGAAAGACGATGGCGAAGATTCGATGCACTTCATGTCTTTTCCGTAGGCCTGACGAAATAGAAAGCCCGAGCTCCGCGGTTGCCGATTCAACTTCGATGCAGGAATCGAAAGCCACGAAAGCGCAGTGAATCTCTTGGTTCTTCGGCCTTCGAGATTGAACTGTCCTATGAAAAAACGCCCCGCCGGGCAGGGACTTTACTCGTGTGATCCAGCCCGCCGTCGGATAGCACTGGTGACGGCGAAATTCCAGACATCGCAGGTTTGAGAAGTTACACCGCTAAGATGTAATAACCGAGTTGGAATCCTGGGTCGATCCTGAGCCATCCAACGGAGGTTCAAATGTCTCAAGAGCCTTACATCCTGATTACTGCGGACACGCATGCGGGCGGGAGCCATGCGAGCTATCGCGAATATCTCGATCCGGAATGGCGCGAGCGGTTCGACGATTGGCGCGGCGGTTATAAGAACCCTTCGCAGGAGCACTACGGCTCCAAGAAGATGCGCAATTGGGACTACGGCATTCGCAACAAGGATCAGGACAGTCAGGGCGTAGTCGGCGAAGTGGTATTTCCCAACACCGTCCCGCCGTTCTATCGCAAAAGTATCGTCACGGCGCATCCGCCAAAGCCCGAAGATTATCAGCAGTGCCAGGCAGGTATCCGTGCGCACAACCGGTGGCTCAAGGATTTCTGCGCCGAGGATCCTGTACGCCGCGCCGGGATCGGACTTATCCTGCCCAATGACTTCGACGAAGCGATCAAGGATATCGAGTTCATCGCGAAGTCGGGATTACGTGGCGGCGTGCTGCTGCCGCTTATTCCGCCTGACGCGCACTGGCTGAAGCCGCTTTATGATCCTGCGTGGGATCGAGTGTTCGCGGCAATCCAGGATCATGGCCTCGTGCTGAATCAGCATACGGGACAAGGCCTGCCGAACTACGGCGAGGGCGTCGTCGCCGAATCGATTTGGATCCAGGATGTCGCCTACTACGGTCAGGCCGGCTATCGGCATCTGCTGATGGCCGGAGTATTCGAGAAGTTTCCGAAACTGAAGCATATACTGACTGAGTCAGGATGTTACTGGGTGCCGGCGATCCTCAAGCAGATGGACCGCGCGTATTACGCCATCAAGTCGGGCGCGCTCGGCGAAATGAACTACAAGGGAATGGAGTCGCCGCTCAAGGAACCGCCAAGTGAGTATGCGAAACGCAGTTGCTATTACGGCGCGAGCTTCCCGAGTAAAGCCGACCTCGCCGGAATCGAAGAGATCGGCGAAGACCATGTGCTGTGGGGCAATGACTATCCACATTACGAAGGAACCTTCCCTTACAATCTGCAATCGTTGCGACTCACCTTCGGCGCCATGACCGATTCGCGCCGCCGCAAACTACTGGGCCTGAACGCGGCGAAGCTCTACAATTTCGATCTGGACAAACTCAAGGAACGCGCTGCGAAGATCGGGCCGACTCCTGCGCAGGTCGAGACCCCGCTGCCGCGCGAGGAAATCCCCCGCGATAGTGCCTGTTATCTCTTTCGCGAAGCGCTGCAGGAGGCGTCCTGAGCCATGGCGATGCCCACCGACATCGGGATCATCGATACTATGATCGGCTTCCCGGCTGACGACTTCAAAATGTATGACTTCATCCGGAAGCAGTTGAAAGATCCGTCGGCGAAATTCGATTTTCCGGTCGAGTACATGTTCAAGAACGTGCCGAAAGAACTGTACGGCTCCAAGGATCCCATCGGCGCGACGCTGCATGAGATGGATCGCTTCGGCATCGAGATCGGCCTTATCGGCGTGGGCGGCGAAGTATCGGCCGGGGCACTCAAGGATTACCCGGACAGGTTCGTTCCGATCGGCAACGTCGATCCGAATCGCGGCATGGACGGAATCCGCGACATGGTCCGGCAGCACGAAAAATACGGCGTGCGGGCCTTCGGCGCGTTCAACGCCGGCTACAATCCGCAAGTAGGTATTTCCGATCCGCTGATGTATCCGATCTACGCCAAGTGCGTGGAGCTGGGTGTGCCGATCTTCGCCTGCGCGGGAGTGCCGGGGCCGCGATTCCCAATGTGGCCGCAGGAAGTGCGCTTGATCGACCAGGTTATGTACGACTTCCCTGAACTCGTCTTCGTCACGCGCCATGGATGCGAGCCGTGGGAAGACCTCGCGGTCAAGCTGATGCTGAAGTGGCCGAATCTTTACTACTCAACCTCCGCGTTCGCGCCCAAGCATTATCCCGAAGCGATCGTCCGCTACGCGAACACGCGTGGCACCGACAAAATCATCTATGCCGGTTACTTTCCGATGGGTCTCTCGCTCGAACGAATCATGACCGACATGAAATCGGTGCCATTCAACGACCAGGTCTGGCCAAAGTTCCTGCGCAACAACGCCCGTAAAGTCCTGAAGCTCGGATCTTGAAATGAGTCTCGAGTGCCTGACGATTCGCAGGACTCCGCGACCGACTTCGCCTGCTCGCCAGGCGAAGTTGGTCAGTCACCTAATAATTGAACTTCGGGCTGAAACCAGTTGCGCCGTCTGGCATTAAGTCGAACAGATGCCATAGCGTGCAAAAATCGTCGCCCGGCTCGCTGCGCGCGTCTGACACCCGCACGATTTGACCGCGCTCCTTTCTGAACACTGAAATCCCCGGGATATATCGGCCGTCTTCCGATTGATAACCCATGTCGGCGGCGAAACTGGTTCCCTTGTGACTGACTATCGGAAAACGCCAGCCCCGGCTCTCCGCGAACGATCGTTGAACTTCAGGTGCGTCCGGGCTGGAGATCGCGAACGCGGCGCGCTGCGCGATATGTTCGTAGATGCCGTTGTAGCCGTCGGCCCACAACGTGCAATAGGCACACTTCACACCCATGCTATGCACCATGATCAGATCCCGTTTCGAACCGAACAGCTCGGATAACTTGACGGACCCGCGCGCCGCCGCAAACTCGTAGTCTTTTACCGCCTCGGGCTCTACCGAGGCCTGCGTCTCGCGCATCTGCTGACGCAGCTCGGTGATGCGACGCCGATAGTCTGTAAGCTTCGCATTAGTGTCTTTGTAATTCATACTGACTATTTCCCGTATTCGTCGTGAAGCCGCACCCACGACATCGTGAACTGCAGGTTGTCTTCGTCGCGTCCTTTCGGCGTGAGATCCAGGTAGTGGTACGCAGCGTTCATCATATCCAGTCCGCGCGAATAGCTCGAATAGGTATGGTAGATGGTGCCGTCGTCATCGCGATAGAAGATACTGATGCCGGGGCGCTCACCACCGAACGGTTTTCCGATTGTATAGTTATAGTATGACTGGCCTTTGCCCTTTTCTTCGGTCGTCTCGCTCACCTGGTAGTCGCGATTGAAATCGCATTCGTGGGAAGATACCCACTTGAAGTTCCATCCCATGCGTTTTTTGAAGGCGGCGAGCTTCTCCAGCGGCGCGGCGGAGACTGCGACGAAAGTCAGATCGCGTTGCTCCAGGTGCACCGCGAACCCGTTGAAGCCATCTGCCCAGAACGAGCAACTTTTGCATCCTGCAGTCGAGCTCGGACCAAACATGAAATGCTGAACGATCAGTTGATGACGGCCGGCGAATAGATCGGCGAGCGTTTGTCTACCATCCGGCGTGTCAAAAACATACTGCTTATCGACCCGAACCCACGGCAGAGCGCGGCGCTCTCGACTGAGCTCGTCGCGCAAATGAGTGAACTCCTTTTCCTTGGCCAGCAATTGCTTGCGGGCCTCGAGCCATTGGTCTTGTGAAACGACAGTGTGGTTTGGCATGGCTATACCTCCGATCAAGGTTTGCTCTTTCGCTTGCGTATTCCGCTGCTGCGCGGCTGCGCGCGGCCCTTGCCAGGCGGCCGTTGGTGGCGCCCACGGCGCTCGTCGATTTCCTCGAGCGCGGCAGCCAGTGTGTCGAACTGCTGCTGCCAATACTTGCTATAGCGGTTGATCCAGACTGCGGCGGAATAGACAGGGCCGGCGTCGAGGCTGCATCGGCTGATACGCCCGGTGCGTTCCTGCTGGATTAGCCCGGCGCGCACCAGGACCTGGATGTGACGCGAGACTGCTTGCAACGAGATTTCGAATGGCGCGGCCAGCTCGGAGACCAGCAGCGGTCCGCCATCAAGCCGCTCCAATAGCGCGCGCCGCACCGGATCCGAGAGGGCGAAGAATACGCGGTCGAGCGTTTCCTCGCCCGCGGGTCCGATTCCGGCAGCTTCGGCTTCTCTCGGCACGCTTCATAACTATCAACACATTGGTTGATAGTCAACATATCTGTTGATTAATTGCGCGCAGACAACGTGCCGGTGCGGATACGCGCGCCGAACAAGGGAAATCAGACTTTGAGCACGGAGCGGAAGCGGACTTTGCCGGACATCATGTGGTCGTAACCCTCCGATGCGCGCGCGAGCGGGAACACTTCGATCATCGGGCGCACTCCCGTGAGCGCAGCGAAGTTGAGCGCATCTTCCGAGTCCTTGGCCGTTCCCGAGGGCCAGCCCGTGATCGTCCGGCGCTTCAAGATGAGCTGAAGCGGCGCGACGCCAAATGGTTCGGAGCTGGCGCCGACGATTACGAGGTTGCCGGCCGGGCCCAGCCCGTCGACGAGCGTGCCCATCGCCTTGCTGTCAGGTGCGGTCGCGAGGATCACGCGGGCACCGCCGAGACCCGCGAGTGTTTTGGCAACGTCCTGCGTGGCGCTGTCGATATATTCGTGGGCGCCGAGCTTCACCGCGAGATCCTTCTTGTCTGCACCGCGGCCGATCGCCACGGTATGGAAGCCGAACTTGTTCGCGAACTGCACACCGAGATGCCCGAGGCCGCCGATTCCCTGCACGGCCACGAGGTCGCCGGGTCCGGCGCCGCTGTGCCGTAGCGCGTTAAACGTGGTGATTCCGGCGCACATCAGCGGGCCAGCATCCTCGGGTTTGAGCGCCGCGGGGATTCGCGCGAGTGCTGATACCGGGGCAATCATGAACTCGGCGTATCCACCGTCGTAACTGATACCCGGAATCTGGCCGAAGTCGCAGGTGATGAAATCACCACGGCGACACGATTCGCACTTGCCGCAATTGCCGCCGAACCAGCCGACACCGACGCGCTCGCCAACCTGCCATGGATCGGCGTTGTCGCCCAGGGCGTCGATCACGCCCGCGATTTCATGACCGGGCGAGCGCGGATACGCGATGCCAGGGAAGGCGCCCTCCTTGGTGATGCTGTCGCTGTGACACACGCCGCAGGCTTCGACGCGAACTCTCACACTGCCGGGCGGCGGCGCGGGAATGGGAGCATCGACCATCTCGAACCGTCCACCAGCGTTCTGCACACGGATGACTTTCATCGTAGATTCCTCCGGCTTTGAAAATGGCGCGCGGGCGCCGCGCTCATCGCTGGTGCTTCGATGAGCGCGGTGGCCTGTAGGTTACGCCATGGCGAAGGTCTAACGAAGTGTCGGTTCCGCTATGACTTGGGCTTGAGCTCCCTTACCGCCGACGCCACAGAATGTGACGTTGTAGTTGACCACCTGATCGGAGGTGCTGTTGCAAGTCCAGTCGCTCGCCTGGTCGTCGAACTGGAAGGAGTAAGCGGTCGGGCATGAGCTCTTGAAGATTGACAAATAGTTATTGCCGCCCACCGAGATTTGATTGATCGCCGCCGTCCAGTTGACGTTGGTCGGACCGCATACGCCGGTGTAAACGGCCGGGGTCTGACAGATACACGTCTCGCTCGCGCCGCAGGCTTTGCCGGCGGAATCCTGGCATTGCGTGTTGCCGGTGCACGTCGCGCTCGACGTGCAATTGTTGACCGAGTTGCAGACGCATGTGTCGCTCGCGCCGGCGCATTCGTTGACCGCCTGCGCCATGACGGTGCCGGTCGTAGGAAATTTCCGTACGGCCGCCTCGAGGCAATAATTGCCCGTGCCGCAATCGCTGTCCGCGGTGCATGATTGCGATGGATTGATGGGAGTGAAGTTGTCTGCGTTCCACACCAGCGCGCCGAACGCGGCCGGTCCGGTCACCGCCTGATTGTTAATCGGCGGAAGACAAGTCGAAGCCTGTGCGCCAGCGGAACTGGCATTGGTCAGAGTCGCGCAAGTATAGGCGGGGAATGGGAAAGTGAAGTTGGCCGAGGGACAAGCTTGTCCGTCCATCGCGCTCGAGGTGCATCCGCCATTCTGCGTGATCGCACCGTTGCCCGGGATGCATAATCCGGCACCCGCCGGCCACGTGACGTTGCTCGCCGGAGTGAAGGTCGGAGTCATCAGGCAGGTGGTGCCGGGCTGACAATCCGCGGAGCTGAAGCATACGGCGTTGCCCGAATTTGCGGACTCGAGATTGATCTGATGGCCGAATGGATCCACCTCTGTCGAGGTTTGATTCAGGCAGGCATAGAAAGAATTGTTCTGCGCCGTGCAGATCGTCGCGCTGGGATTGAGCGCGCAATAGTTGACCGGCACCGTGCAGGCGATGACGCAGGTGCCGTTGGAATCGCACGGACCGCCAGCGCAGTTCGGATCGTTCTGATTGTTCGCGGTGCAAGACTGACTCGAATTGTCGACTCGCAGTAATGGCGGACAGGTCCTGAGCAGGTCTGTTGTGCAGCTCCCGGTTTGGCAAGTCGAGCTGGTCGTGCTCCAGACGATTCCCGCGCCAGCAGTATTCGGATCGTCGGCGGTCCCCCGCAATACCGTTGAGAACGGCGGCACGGTGGCGCCCGACGTCGCGGTGGGCGACGGGCCGACATCATTGAAGAGCCAGGTGTTGGTGCCGGCCGGCGCGACGATAACTGATTGCGGTGAACCGGCCTGACCATTGGTATAAGTCGCGCCGGCATTCCATCCCGGCGCGTCGGTCGGTCCTTCGGCGCTGACGTTGATCGGAACGTTGTAGCCGCTCACCAGGCTCACATCGTAGTTATCGAGCGTACCGGGAAAACTCCCGGCATTGGTGCCGGCCAGAGTCGCTTCCCAGAGCGTTGCGTTATTCGCGCCCGCACCGAAGCAATCGGTGGCGCCACAATCTCCCGTGACACAGCTCATCGCATTCGAATTGCATCCGGTACGTCCCCAGACACGGCCCGAGTAGGTCAGCGGGATCGCTGCTGCGACGCTGGTCGCACACACGCCGCTTGGCAGGCAGAGTCCACCGTTGCAGAGCGGATCGCTCTGGTTGGTCTGGGTGCAACTGCAGGCGCCGTCGAGGCAGGTCGATCCAGCGGGGCAGGTGAAATTGGTGCCGCACTTGGGCGCCAGCTCCCAGCTCGAGATCTGGCTGACGGGCGGCGTCAGATCGACGTTGCCGTTGGCCGCGATCCAGATCGGCTGACTGCAGTTGTTAATGAAGTTAACCGTGTGCGCGGTCGGCATCGCCGTGGGCGTCGCCGTCGGAGTCGCCGCACGCGCGCGCGCAGTGAACAGCAAGACGCTGGCGATGGCCGCGATTACGATCGCACGGGCAATTCGGCTCATTGCAAGTCTCATCGGATGGTCCTCTGGATCACGGGTTCAGAAGCTGAGAGCGATACCGAACGGAACCGAGAGCTCCGTATCCGCCCCTTCAATCACGGCCTGCGGCGAGTTGTTGCCGCGCGTGAGCGCGTTGAAGCGCAGGATCGCATCCTCGGGACTCGACGCGACGAACAGCAGGCCGCCGCCGTACGCGATTCCGCCGGGAGCGGCGATCATCGTTTCGGGCCCGGCAAGCACACCCACCGGGGCGACGTCGCCGTTAGCTCCTGGCGCGTAGACCGTCACCGAATCGCTGTCGCTGTTGGCGACGTAGAGGTTGCCACTGCCGTCCATCGCGAGCGCGTCAGGTGCGTGCAATCGCGTGAGCAACCCTTTGATCCGCCGAATGAAGGCGGCATTGCCGTTGCTATTCGGCGGATAGACGGTGACGGAATTTCCCGCCGTGTTCGCGACATACACGTTGCCGGCGGGATCGAAAATGACGTCCTCAGGTTCCTTGAGACCCGTCGCCGGGCCTCCAACCAGCGCGATGGGCGCCGCGTTGCCGCTGGCTGCGGGTGCATAAACCGTCACCGTGTTGCCGCCTGCATTGGCCGCATAAATCCGGTTCTGGCGATCGACCCTGATTCCCTCGGGGTCGATCAGCAGCGTGCTCGCGCCGCTGATGACCGATATCGGCCCTACGTCGCCATTCGCGGAATGGCTGAAAACGGTGATCGTGCTGTTGTCACCGTTGGCGACGTAGATCAGTCCCCGATTGTCGAATGCGATCGCCTGGGGATTTGCGAGCTGCGTGGTGCCGCCGTCGATTGAGCGCAGCGGCTTGGCGTCACCATTGGCCCGCGAGTTGTAGACCGCGATCGAATTGGTCGCCGAGTTTGGGGCGAAGACTCGCGGCGCGGGTGGCGGACCGCTCGAACCACCGCCGCATCCCGCGGCGAGCGAGGCGAGAACGAGTCCAATCAAGGCTTTGCAGGTTAGATGCGATGAAAGTCGTATGATCATATGGATGCGCCTTGTCGAGGACGAATATCATGGATAGCAGTGAGTCGCGAGGTTAAACTGGTGAAATTGTGGATTTTTTCTGTCGAACTGCATAAAGCGACATAACGCACCTCGCCTCTCAAGCATTCTGTCTATCTTTATTGGGTTAACTTCACGTTCCGTGACGCAGCTTGCCACGAACAATTATGAGATTTAACGTCTTGTTCGTTTTTGGAAGTTTACTTCTGGATCAATGGAACTCTTTGCGATGAGAACAAGCTGCAACCGTTCGATCATCGGATCACTCTTCAATTTTGGGAAAGTCGCGATCGCGGTGATGTTTTATGTTGCTTTCTTCGATGGCATAGCCACGGCGCAAACTCCGCGGAGTCCGATCCGGCACGTGATCGTGGTGGTAGGTGAAAACCATAGTTTCGATAATCTGTTCGCAACCTACCAGCCGCACCATGGGCAATCCGTCGTGAACTTGCTTTCGGAAGGAATAGTCAATATCGACGGATCACCCGGGCCAGGTTTCGCGAAGGCCCGGCAATGGCAGGCGAAAGAACAAAATACATATTCAATCGAGCCCCAGCGGACAACACCATACTCGCATCTGCCTCAACCGAATACTACTTTCGCGTACGGGCAGCCGCTCAATGTTGCGGACCTGAGATTTCCGGCTGACCTGCCTAACGGACCTTTTCAGATCACCAAGTATACTGCCTACCAGCTTTCTTTCACCGGCGATCCGGCGCATCGCTTCTTCCAGATGTGGCAGCAGTTCGACGCCGGCCGCAATGATCTATTCCTGTGGAGCGCACTGGCGACCGGAGCGGGCAGCGACGGCAAAGCTCCCCCGACACCGTTCAGCGATCAAAGTACCCGCCAGGGAAGCGTTTCGATGGGCTTCTACAACGTCGCCCAGGGCGACGCGCCGGTGTTCAAGTTCATCGCCGATCACTACGCAATGAACGACAATTTTCATCAGGGGATCATGGGCGGCACCGGGGCGAGCTTCATCTATCTCGGCACCGGCGACCTCGCCTTCTACAGCGACGGTAACGGCCACCCGCTCACGCCGCCCAAAGAATTAATCGAGGATCCGAATCCGTTGCCCGGCACGGACAATTGGTTCAAGCAGGACGGATATCACAGTGGAACTTACGTGAACTGCGCGGATCGCGCGCAGCCGGGCGTGGCGCCAATTCTCGACTATCTGAATTCCCTGCATCGCGAGTCCAACTGCGATTCGGATCATTACTACCTGGTGAATAATTACGGACCGCCTTACAATCCGGATGGTTCTCCTGTCGATGTGAAGAAACATCCATACACTCTGCCGCCGCAAACGCTGCCCAATATCGGCGAGTCACTCAGCAAAGGCGGCATCACCTGGAAATACTATATCGGCGGGCTGCGCAAGGGCGGCGCCAACGATGCCTGGTGCTCGATCTGCAATCCCCTCCAATTCAGCAGGAACATCATGAGCGGCCCACTGCGTGCCGATATCGAAGGAGTGCAGGATTTCTTTCACGATGTCGAAGCGGGATCACTTCCGGCAGTCTCGTTCGTGCGTCCTTACGAACCGTACTCAGGGCATCCCGGGAACTCGGCGATGTCGGCGTATGAGTATTTCGTACAAAGTATCGCCAACGAGGTAATCAAGCATCCGAAGCTTTTCGCCGACTCGGCGGTCTTCGTGACCTTCGACGAAGGCGGCGGATACTACGATTCAGGTTATATCTCGCCGCTGGATTTCTTCGGCGACGGCACGCGCATTCCACTGATGGTTATTTCGCCGTATGTGAGGGCCGGCGCGATCAACCACGCATATTCAGATCATGCGTCGATTCTTAAATTTCTCGAATGGAACTGGAGGCTGGCACCGCTTTCGAAGCGCAGCCGCGACAACCTGCCGGATCCTATGCCATCGACGAAGAACCCCTATGTCGCGGCGAATGGCCCCGCGATAGACGATCTGCGAGGCATGTTCGATTTTCAAAATCCGCGCCGGGACGATCTGCTGATCATCCCGGATGGAATCTAGCTGCGACTCCCGCGCTTGCTGACCGCGGTGCCGCGAATCACGGTGACGATTGTGAGGAACTCCCGCTGGGTCAGCACGTAGCCGAGCAGGCTTAGCTGCTTCATCGCGCGGAGCTCGAGCGGCGTCACTTCGTAGCGGGTAAGCAGAGCCTTATCGCTGATCAGTTCCTGCCACGATTGCGCCGGGCTTCGATCCTCTGGCTTCGGCGCCGGTTCGAACATCGACTTCGCTTCAGGATGAACCAACAGGAACAGTTCCTGGCGGTCAACCCCGAGCGTGCGTGCCAGGCGCTGGGCCAGGCTGAGCGACGGCTTGCGGCGTCCACTCTCAAGGAATGCGACGTAGCTCGCTTCGACGCCGAGCTTGGCGGCGAGGGCGCGCTGACTCAGGCCGAGCGCCTTGCGCCGGCTCTTCAACACGAGACCAAGTTTATTTCGCGAGCTCATAGATCGAATTCGTTGCGCAACGCCTCTCGGAGTCTGGTGTAGTGTAGCAGTCCGGCCATGTATTGAAACTTCTGTGAGACGGACATCTTGTCATCGAAAGACAGTCCGTACTGTTTTGCCAGGTAATCGATAACGGCCGAATGTCCGTTCACATCGAGATTCGTCGGCCTGGTGCTTCGCCGCGATTGAGGAAACATCTTCCGCGCCATCGGTTGCGGATAGATGCCCAGACTGACCAGCACGTCAGCCACGAGTTCCGACGGCTCATTCAGATGATCGGAGTAACCGGTGTAGAGCAGGCTCGGAGTGTGGTCGTCATTGCCGAAGATCTCGGCCGTCAGATGATGACCCATCTCATGAACGAACGCCGCGCCGATCACTGCCGGATGATGGGCCGTGTTAACACAAATGAGCGGCTTGCCCGACAGGAAGTCGGTCTTGCGGACGTAGAACCCGAGCAGCGCCAGTCCAGTCGACGTCGGCATCCGGGCCGGGCGTACTTCGACTCCGACGCCGGAAAAACGTTCGGAAAATTCGCGGGTCGATCCGAGCCTCAGTGGCTCGCGATTGAGGTTCGGCCAGACGTTCTTGCGTGCGTCCTTGATGAGCGCGTTGAGCTGCGGCCGATCGAGGCATCGCCGCAACGGTCCCGCGTAGTCAAGGCTTGCCAGCTCTTCGACTTCGGCGCCGATCTTGGAAGCCTTGCGATGGAGGCGGGTCTTACTTTTGGAGGCGACCAGCTCGACCAGCAAGGCGTTAATTTTGGACCGCTCGCTTTTGGAGCTCACGATAGACAAACCCTGTCTGCGAGAAACAAACAAATCTAATCCAACGCGTCAAACCCTACACTGCTTCGAGTTGACTGGCAACTCCAAGGTGCCAGAAAGAGCGATTACAAGCCAGACCAAACGAAAAGCATACCAAGCGAATACATTTCGTATTTCTTTCGCCTTGCAGTCACGGCGCACTCCAGCCGAAATGTGACTTAGCAATGATGAGCGCTGAGTGAGCGTAACCAATCACAACCAACTAATTGGTATCCACGCCTCAGTCTGCTCAGAGCCCGCACTTGCGTGCGCACCCAAAGCAACCCTAGTATTCGCGAAGTCAGTTAGGAATGACAAATTGTCAGCGTCGAATCTCATCGTCGAGATTGCCCGATTGCGAGCGCTGCGGCTGGTATCACGCGCGATTCGTACCCCCACGCCGCCAAGGCGAATCTACTCGCGCGTTCAAAAGCTGCCCTCCGATCCTTTCCACAACCCTGCCAACTCAGCTTTATACAACCTTGTATTAGTCATACCGGCGAATTCTTTCGCCATAAAAGGAGACAGGGGTTATGGAACTAAGGCTTTTGGTTACCGAAGAGGAACGGAGAATCTTTGCTGATCGGCTCGCAGAGGCGCGGGCCAAACTCGGCATCAGGTTCAGAGAGAAGTCGCGCTCTCAGCTCGCGAAAATTCAGCTTGCCTTTGGCAATCTCTACGGCCTGTTCGAAGGGGAATCTGATCCGGCCGAGAAAATGATCGCGGGCATTTCCACCCACGATTTGGAAATGTTCCCTCAGACCTGCCCCAAACCGGATCTTTCTCATCTGGCGCCTGGAGCAGTGGTCGAATGCAGCGATCTCTGGTCGCTCAGGAAAGGCGCGGGACTGATGGTCTGGTGCGGAATGGTCGTGCCGCTGGTGGGCCGCGGAACACGTGCCGCTCTCGCCTACCTCGCGGCAGGACCGGAGGGGAATCCGGATTTCTATCTTGGAACCGGTTTCAAGATGGTGGGCGAGCCGGGCCTGTATCCATACCTGGAAACGGTCGATGGCGAACCTATCTACGCGCAGCCAATGGTTCTCGAGACCGAGGCTTTCGATCGGCTGGCCAGGGCGCTGTCGCGGTTTGCCAAAAGCATGGCACCGGACCATTCCAGGGTAAAGCTCAAGAACTTCATCGGCATGCGGGTGTCTTCCGAAGAAGAGCATACGCGCCAGGAAATGGGACAAGCCGCGGCCTGATGCGGTGCGTCGCCAGGTAATTTACTGCACCGGATTTTGTCTCTCCGGCAGCGCGGATCTTCGTGTCCGCTTCGCCGTAGTACGTCCAACTCGAGGGAAAAAATGAACGTCAAAGCAATGCCTATTGGTGAACAACAAGAGCTTCGTGATGATTCCAAGGTCGAAATCCCCGTCAGATTGACCAAGGAAGAGTTAATTGAACTTTCGCAAGTAAGTGGACTTCGGGGATTCGTCCACATCGCGGCTGAATGGATGATGATCTTCGGCGCAATCTATCTTAGCCAGCGATTCTGGCATCCGGCTCTATACATCCTCGCAATCGCATTCATCGGCGCGCGCCAGCATGCACTGATGATCCTGATGCACGAAGGAGTGCATCGCAGGCTGTTCCGCAACCGCACGCTGAACGACTGGGTATCCGAAATATTCCTGGCGTGGCCGAACTTGATTTCGGCGCGCGCGTATCGCCGCAACCATTTCGCGCACCATCGCTACTTGAATACTCCCCAGGATCCTGACTGGGCGCGCCGCCAGGGCGATCCGGCGTGGGTCTTTCCCAAGAAGTGGCGCGCGCTGTTTTCGCTAATGCTTCACGATCTCTCGGGTTTCAACGCGCTGCGCCTTCTCGCACTGATGCGCAGCCTGATGACGACTGACACCGGCGTATCGAAATCGTTTATCGCGATGCGCTATGCGTTCTACACCGCTGTTGTCGCCGCGATGATCTGGGCGGGAGTTACCAAGCTCTTTCTGATCTACTGGGTTATTCCCCTTTTCACGTGGTTACTGTTTATTTTCCGGATCCGCAGCATCGCGGAGCATTCCGCGATCGAAGGCAGGACACCGGCCTACGCTCAGACTCGCACTGCCCTGCTGACCATGCTCGAGCGGATCTTCTTCGCGCCCAAGAACGTCAGCTATCACCTCGAGCATCACTTTTTCCCCAGCGTGCCGTTCTATCGCCTGCCCGCTCTGCACGAGGTGCTCAAGGCCAAGCCCGGTTTCGCCGATTCTGCGCATATCACCCGTAGCTATGTGGGCGTGCTGCGCGAGTGCGCCGGCGCCGACCGGTCGCTTGCATTCGACGGCGAGCGAGCGCCCTGCGGCCTCACGATGGAACCGGCTGCCGACGGAGCATCGATATGAGCTTTGGTTATCTGCCGGATAGTAAAAACTTGACAAAGAGTAGTGCATATGAGAGATGCTAACCGCCCGTCAGTTCGTGCGACGCCGGCTTCCCAGTTGATACCGCTCAAGTACAACCTGCGCAGCCTCGTGGTCAGGAAGACCACCTCGTTGATGACGGCGGCCGGCGTCGCGATGGTCGTGATGATCGTCGTGCTGCTGCTCAGCCTGGTCGGCGGTCTGCGCGCGAGCCTCGAGCTTGCGGTCGAGCCTCACAACTGGATGGTGCTGAGCCGCGGCACCAGCTCGGAGGTCGAAAGCTATATTCCTCGCGAGCAATACGATGTCCTCAGAACGCGGAAGGAAATCGCAACTGATGCCTCCGGCGCGGCGCTGATATCGCCGGAAATGGTGGCCTCGTTTAACGCGGCCGTGCGCCGTCCGGCGCAGCAGTTCCAGCCCGCGTATCTGCGCGGTGTGTATCCAATTGCCTACCTGGTGCACAAAAATCTCAAGCTGACCGCCGGGCGCTGGCCCGCCCCCGGGCGTGAGGAAATGGCTATCGGGCGCAAGCAGGCTGAGCGCTTCCCCGAACTGGGTATCGGCAGCACCTTCAGATACGGCCGGCGCAATTGGACGATCGTCGGAGTCTTTTCCGACCACGGCAGCGCCCGCGAGAGCGAATTCTGGACCGATCTCGATGTACTGGAACAGGATGCCAGGTTCGAGAATGCCTATTCCTCGATTCATGTAGTGCTGAATCCCGGGATGCAGGATAGCTTCCGTGACGCGCTCAGTAAGAACGTGCAATTGACCGTTGACCTGATGAGCGAGCGCGATTTCTACGCATCGCAGGCCGTGCTCGCGGATCACCTGAGATCGCTGGTGATGATAGTAGCGCTGATCGTCGGGATCGGTGCGACGTTCGGCGGCATGAATACGATGTATGCGGCGGTTGCGCATCGGAGCCGCGAGGTTGGCGTGCTGCGCGCGCTGGGTTTCAAGCGCTCACAGGTGCTGACCAGCTTCCTCGTCGAAAGCGTGATCATTGCGCTCGCGGGAGGGCTCGCGGGTATCGTCGCGGCACTGGCGGTGTCGATTGCGACCGCGCTCGGCGATCGGCAACTGCGTGTCGGTGCGATTTTGTTTTCATCGCACTTCAGCTGGATGATTTTCGTCGAAGGCATCCTGACTGCGATCGCAATTGGAATCGCCGGAGGGATTCTTCCAGCTTGGCGCGCCGGCCGTATCGGCGTTATCGACTCGCTGCGTGAGGCTTGAGCGAAGTGAACGCATCGATCCTGGTAGCGAGAAACGTAAGTCATCACGCGCGGCGTGCGGTGTTAACTACACTGACGTTTGCGCTTGCGACTTTCATATTCACGGTACTGATCGCGATCCCGTCGTCGATCGATTTGATACTCAAAAAGACATCCGAGACGATGCGCCTATATTCCTACAATGCTGACGGGCGCTACCTGGGATTGCCGTCGCGCTATTGCGGCGATATCGAACGGTTGCCAGGCGTCGCGGGCTGTACGCCGATGGTCATACTTCGCGCCAAGTACCAGAGCGAAAGTGAGATCATCCAGGCTTACGCGGTCGATGCGGAGCGCACGCCGATCATGTACCCGGATTATGGAATCGCGCCGAATGTTCTGAAGGACTTTGCGAATAATCGGATGGCGGCGATTGCCGGCCGGCTTCTGATCCGTAATCACAAGTGGAAAATCGGCGATGTAATCACCCTTCGTGGCGATGCCAACCGGCTCAGGATTCGCTTCGTGCTGGTCGGCGAAACGCCATCGAATAACTATCCAAACTTTTTCATGTTCCGGCGTGATTATCTGGTCGAAGCTGAAAAGGCGATTGGTATTCCCGAAGTAAAGCATCCGGCGGGTCTGCTGGTAACGCGGGTCAAGAGCGCCGACGACGTTGCGCGCGTGATACGCGAGATCGACGAGAATTTCCACAACTCGGATTTCGAAACGGTGACGATGACGGAGAGCGACGCCATTTCCGGGCTGCTATCCACCGTCGGCGATATCCGCACGATAGTCTACAGCATCTTCTTCATCATCCTTGTGACTATTCTGCTGATCGCCGCGAATGCGATGGCGATGATGGTGCGGGAGCGCTTGCGCGATGTCGCGGTGATGCGCGCGCTGGGGTTTGGCCCCGGCTACGTGACGTCGCTGCTGCTCGCCGAATGCCTGGCGATCGGCGCCATCGGCGGAGTGATCGGCGGCATGGGCGCGTACTGGCTTTTCGGCAGTGGCGCAACGATCGCAGCGATCATTGGCAACGCCGGTGAGCTTACGGTGACGGCGGGAATCGTTGCGGCCGCTTTGAGCGTCTCGCTGGTCGTCAGTCTCTTGAGCGGAATATGGCCGATTCTCGGAACGATCAGAATAACGCCTGCTGACGCTTTCAGGCGCGCAATATGAGTGAACAGCGCCAAAAGATGAGTATCGCTGCTAGCAGTAATATAGACGAAGGCCAAAGACACCAGATTTGCAAAAGATAATGAGTGAGAAAAAAATGAGATTTATCGAATCAATCAATTTTTCTTTCATTGCCTGTCGCCAGACCGGCGTTACAAGTGTACTCTCGGTAGTGATCACAGACTTTGTAGCAAAGCTCTACGACAAGGAGGGGAACTGACATGCCAGTTGTTGAACGCCGCAGCTCCGTCCCAATGAACGCGCTGCTCGCTCCGCCAGCCGCGCTCGCAGCCGAAGTCGCCCCTCCGCGCGAACCCGATGCGGTCGACCAGTTCGTTGAGCATTTCATCCGATGCCTCAAGGATGGCATTTGTCCGACCTGCGATACCGCAGTGGATTTCGAGCAGAAGGGCATCCATGTCTTCGGCTCCTGCGGCCATCGAATCTATATCGGGCTGAGACCGCCCAACCGCAGGAAGAAGCGCGCCGCGTAGACGCTCACCGTCAGCTCTAAGACAACGGAGCGCTGCGTCATCGATGGCGCGGCGCTCCGCGCTTTTTGAAACATCGCATGTTTCGATTCGCTCTCGGGCATTGGATAAGGGTCTCAGTGCTACTCATCGCCCATCGGCGATGCTACTGATTTCACTCGGTGGGCATCACTCTTAGACATCTGGTTATTCCAGTGTTCGCGTCCGCAGTTGTCGGAACCTTAATCGTACTGGCGTGATGTCATCATCCCGGCGTAGCCGCATTGACCGAAGCGATCAGGAAGGGCGGTGTTCTGCTATTCGGGCAGGATGCGCAGCGCGGTACGGGCCGCTTCTGGAACGGCGCTGCGATAGGCGAAGCTGAGCGTCCAGAGCGTCGTGGCCGCGTATGCGAGGCCGCCGCATGCGATCGCGATGCCTCCCGCTTCGGCGATCGGCAGCCATCCGGCCAGCAGGCCTGCGGCTTCCAATGCCAGGCCACCGTTGAATGACGCGAAGACGAAGGGCTGCGGGCGCGAGTCTGATAGTTCAGCGTTGGTGACCGCGGGCCATCGCATGCCCGAGCGCGCGCGAGCGACGAATCCCGGGAATAGCTTGTACGACATCCCGATGATGAAGTTGGAGACGAAGCCGAGCAGCCCCGCGAAGCCATACGCACCCGCGAGCCGATTGCCGAGGTCGCTCTGCCCACCGACGACTGACAGCGTCACGCCGAGGATCGCCGCGACCGCAAGCCATCCGACTCCCGCGAGCGCGTGCCGCGTCGTCCAGTCGATCGGCATCCGGCGCGAACGCACCAGCTTCGCGATTATCAAAACGTAGAACGCGAGCGAGGCCACGATCGCGAGCGCCCAGAACGTTGCCCCTGCGAGGCCGAAGAGCAGCGTGAAACCGAGGCCCAGCACCGCGATCGCGAGCGCATAGATCTGCCAGATCGCGCGCGGCGGCAACGTGACGCGCGGCAGCAGGAACGCCGGCAGCATCCGGTACGACACGGCGCAGATCGTGAGTGTCACCCACCCCACCGCCGCGAAATGAACGTGACTCGCGAGGTTCGTCAGCACGTCGCCGCCAAGAAAGTCGTAGTTCTTGTCGAACGCGAGCGTGAAGCCGAGCGACGCGGCCAGAATCAGGAAGCATAACGAGATGAACATCCCGGTCGCGGCGACACCATCGCCCACGTGCGGCCACAGGCACGGAAACATGTTCATCGCGAAGATTAAGATCGATGCGATGATGACGATCGCCGCGAGCCATACGCCGGGCCATAGACCGATCGTGAAATGCGCCACGATGCCCGAGACACCGATCGCGTAGAGCATCACCTGCAGCAGCGCCAGGCGCGGATAGGGGACCGCATGCCGGGTGAGCGCCGGCACGTACCGATACATCACGCCGATCACCGCAGCCGTAATCCATCCCAGCGTGAATGTATGCGTCAGGGCGAGCGGCAGCGGCTGATAGAAAAACTGCACGATCGACGGCACGACCAACGGCAACGCCGCGACACCTACGGCAAAGAAAATCACCGACACGACGAAGAAATGCAGCGGCGTGCGGCCGATGCGCAGCAGATCGATGCCGCGAGCGTAGTCGCGAGGCGTTGCGTCCGAGAGGGCGCCTTGTTTGGCTTGGGAACCGTGCATGATGCAGCAGAGTTATCCTAGCGCATCCATCGTGATCGGCTAAGAACTGCGGGTGGCGCTGACGCTGGCTCCTGGAGCCGCCTTGTCGCAAAAGAATGGTTAATGCTTGCTCGCTTGATCACTTATGATCTACAAATAACGCAGGATTTGGCAGAATCCCGAAATTCTAATGGATGGTAGAGCAACTTCTTCACTTCGCTGCCCCTAGCTCTGCCCCAGGATGGAACTTATGCAGCATTCTCGGTCGCGAATCGTCATTGACGGGGCGATTGCAGGCATAATCGGTGGGGTAGTTGTCGCAATATGGTTTCTAATATTCGATTTGATTCGTGGCCACGCCTTTGAGACGCCGGCTCTGCTCGCCGCGACGATTCTTCACGGCCTGCGCGATTCGCACATGCACAACAGCATGATTCGGCTCACGCTGGAGTATTCGGTCCTCCACTTCGCAGCTTTCATTGCATTCGGCATCGCGGGCGGCCTCTTGCTCGAGGCTGCGGAGACCGAGCCGTCGCTATTGTTTTCACTGGGAATTTTCTTCGTCGGGTTCGAAGCCTTCTTTATCGCGGTCGCGGCCTTCATGGGTCCGAACGTGATGGCCGCCCTGACCTGGTGGGGAATCATTGTCGGCAACCTGCTCGCGTCTGCGGCGATGCTCACCTACTTCCTGTCGCGTCATCCAGCGCTCGCGCAAAACCTGCTCGGCGGATGGATCCCGGTCGCACGCGAAGGTATCGCCGCGGGGTTAATTGGCGCGGGCACCGTGGCGGTCTGGTTCATGCTCTATGACATGGTCGCCGGTCAGATGTTCCGCACGCCTTCGATGCTGGGCGATATGATCTTCTACGGCGCCAACTCGTTCGACGTGGTCAAGGTCTCGATTCCGCTGGTGCTCGGTTACTCGATCCTGCACTTCGCGGCGTTTATCGCGTTCGGTCTCGCACTCGCGATCCTGCTCGCCGCGTCGGAATGGGAGCCGTTCATGGCGCTGCTGGCGCTGCTCCTGCTCGCGGTCTTCGAGGTCTTCTTTGTTGGATTCGTCTCGCTGCTCGATTCGTCAGTGCTCGAGACCCTCGGATGGTGGAAGATCGTCGCGGGCAATATTCTCGCGCTGGTCGCGATGACGACCTACTTCCTGCGCGGCCATCGCCAACTCAGTGTGCGCCTGGTCGAGCGCTGGGCGACGCTTGAGTACGAAGAAGAAGAGGTGGAAATGGTTGTAGGCGCCAAGCGCCCCGCGCACTCGCATAACGGCGACGCGTTACATTCCTAGAACGTCGCGCATCGAATAGAGCCCGGGTTTCTGCTTCTCCAGCCACGCCGCGGCGCGTATCGCGCCGCGCGCCAGGCTGTCGCGGCTCTGCGCGCGATGCGTCAGCTCGAGGCGCTCGCCCTGTCCACCGAAAATGATCGTGTGATCGCCAACCGCGTCGCCGGCGCGAATCGTGATCATCCCGATTTGGTCGATCGGACGCACGCCGGTGATTCCTTCGCGGCCGTAGATTGCATTCGCGCCGAAATCCTTGCCGCGCGCTGCCGCGATTGTCTTGCCAAGCGAGAGCGCGGTGCCGCTCGGAGCATCGACCTTGGTGCGATGATGAATCTCGATAACTTCGGCGTCGAAGTCGGGCAGAAGCTTTGCGACCTCGGCCGCGATTTTCGCCAGCACGCTGATCCCGGCGCTCATGTTGGGCGCAATAACGGTGCGGGTTTGGGGCGCGATCTCTTTCGCGCGCGCATCCATTTCCGGCGTGAAGCCCGTCGAGCCGATCACGATCGCTGCGCCAGCTTTGACGGCGACCTCGAGATGCTCCATCGATGCCGACGCGATCGTGAAGTCGAGCGTGACCGTGTCGGGCTTTGCGACAGCGGCGTAATCGTCCCTGATCTTCACGCCGAGCTTGCTCACGCCGGCGACTTCGCCCGCGTCAGAACCCACCGCGGGGGTACCTTTGGCCTCCACCGCTCCGACGAGTTTGTGAGCCTTGTCCTGCGTGGTGAGTGCGACCAGCAGCCGCCCCATCCGGCCAGCCGCGCCGACGACGATTATGTTTGCCATGATCGCAACTCGACCCGCGGCGAACGCGGGATGATCTCAGGAGGCTGACGCGGCCGCGGCGGGGGCCTCAGCGCCCTTGCCGGTCTTGGCCTTGTAATGTTCTTCGCACAGGCTGCCGACCGCGCGCTTTTTGCGGCACTTCTCGAATGTGCAGGTGCGGTAGCGCGGCTTGGGCATCTCGCCCGCCTTCCAGAGCCGAAAATGTTTGCGACAGTAGCCGCGCGCGATCACCTCGCGCGAGCATTCGTTCGCCTTGCAGGTTGCCTTATTTTCCATTGAGTCCCTTCTGAAATGCCGCCTAGAACTCGGGCTTGAGTTCGCGGCTGAGCAATTCATCTACAATAGTGTCTGGCGCCGCCGCTTCATAGAGGGCGCGATAGACGGCGTTAACGATCGGCATCTCGACGCCGAGCCGCGCCGCGAGCGCGCGCACCGAACGCGCGTTGGCGATCCCTTCAGCCACCGGCTTGCCCGCATGGTCGGACTTCACGTCGGGCCGGTCGCCGCGCCCGAGGCGGAGTCCCACGGTACGATTGCGAGAGAGATCGCCCGTGCACGTGAGGACGAGGTCGCCTAGCCCCGCGAGACCCGCGATCGTTTCGCGGCGTCCGCCGCCGGCCGCGGCGAGCCGCATGATCTCCGCGAGTCCGCGCGTGATAACGGCGGCGCGCGCGCTCGATCCCAGTTCGAGGCCGTCGCTCGCGCCAACTGCGATCGCGATCACGTTCTTCGTAGCGCCTGCCAGCTCGACACCGACGACATCGGTGCTGGAATAGACCCGCAGCGTGCGGCTGGCGAACAGTTCGCGCGCGCGAACCGCGACGGATTCCTCTGCAGCAGCCGCGACCAGCGCCGCGGGCTTGCCGCGTGCAACCTCGGCGGCAAATCCCGGCCCGCTCAAGACCGCGATCTGAGTCCCCGGCGGCGCGACCTCGCGCAGCATCGCGCTCATGGTATGCAGCGTATCTTCCTCCACACCCTTGGTCGCGCTGATGAGCATCGCACCCGGCCGAATCCCGCTCGCGACGGGAGCCAGCGCCGCACGCGCATGACGCGACGGCACCGCAATCACGATCGTGTCCGGTTCGCGCACCGCGGCCGGCCAGTCGGCGCTCAGCTCGATCGCGTCAGGAATCGCGACTTGCGGTAGATATGCTGAGTTCTCGCGCGCGCGATCGATCGCCTCGCATTGCTCGGCACGTCGGGCGCACAACGTCACGCTGCGCCCACCGCGCGCGAGCATCACCGCCAGCGCAGTCCCCCACGCGCCCGCGCCGAGCACCACGATACGATCATCCATGTATCGATTTTCAGATTAGACCGCAGACATTGTCCAGCCGCCTGGAAAATATAGTGGGGCGTCCCTGCCCGCCATCAAGATGCGCGCCTGGCGCGCTTCCATTCTGCGGCAAACAATCGGCGGCGCGAGGCTTAGGGCGCGCGCGCATTTCAATGGCGGGCAGAAACGCCCACCCTATTCTTTTAAAATCTCAGACGACGAATGAGGCGAGCCTAGAGATCCACGTAATGGCCGGTCTTGTCGTTATGTTCGACCGGCTCGCCGCTCTTGTTTGATGGCTTGGTGTTGAGCAGCGACATCACGTTATCGGTGATTTCGCCGCGCTTGCCTGCGCCGACGATTCGGCTGACGATTTGTCCCTTGGGGTTGACAAAATATGTCGTCGGGAGCGCTTCCACGCCGAGCGCATCGACCAGGCCTTCGCTGGCCATCACGATCGGATAGGTGACGCCGAACTCCTCGACGAATGGGCCGACCGCGCCGCGGCCCTCGCCCTGGATCGAATCGCACGATACGCCGATAACGACGAGGCCCTTCGTCTTCTTATATTTCTCGTAGAGCTCTTCGAGCTCAGGCACCTGGCGGCGGCACGGGGCGCACCACGTCGCCCAGAAATCGACGACAATCGGATGCCCCAGCCATTGCTTGATACTCATCTGCTTGCCGTTCAGGTCGGGCGCGCTGAAGTTGAAGGTCTGCACTTCCGCGGCGAGAGCGAGTTCAGGCGCGGCGGCTAGTTTTCCATCGGTCGAGACGCGGGGACCGAAGGCCGCCGCGATAAGAGCAGCGGCGACAACGATCAGCGCCCAGTTGCGTTTGAGCTTTTTCATCGCGCGATAAGAACCCGCCCACTCATATGATACTACGCTGCCGGAGTTCCGAAAGACGTTCATTGTCGTAGCCGAGAAGGCGCGTGAGCACATCCTCGGTATTCTCGCCGAGCCCGGGGGCGTGCGTATCGGGCGTCGCTGTCGAGCCGCGCAGTTTGATTGGCGAGCCCGGCACGATCAGGCCGTCGTAACCGGGAACGTTGGCGCGCAGGATCATGTTGCGTTCGTGCAGATGCGGATTGCGCGTGACCTCCTCCAAATTATTGATCGCCGCGCACGGGACCGCCGCTTGTTTGAGACGTTCGATCCAGTAATCGCGAGGTTTGGGTGCGAAGTGCGCGGCGAGAATTGCTTCCAGCGCCGGATGGTTTGCGGTGCGATCGGTGTTACGCAGAAAGCGTGGATCGTCTTTCAATTCCGGCCGCCCGATCGCGTCGCACATGCGCAGCCAGATCGATTCGTTGCCCGCGCCCGCGACGAAGTATCCGTCGGACGCCTTAAACTGCTGAAACGGCGTGATCGAGGGATGCCGAGTGCCGAGCGGCCCGGGTATTTTGTGCGTCACCGAGTAGCGTGCGAGCGCATCTTCGAGGATCGCGACCTGGCAATCGAGCATCGCGATATCGACGTGCTGCGCAACACCGTCGCGATCCCGCACGCGCAGCGCCGCGAGGATTCCCGCGAGTCCGTACAGCGCGGCGGTGAGATCGCCGATCGATACGCCGCATCGCATCGGCTCGCCGCCCGGAACGCCGGTGATACTCATCGTCCCGCCGAGCGCCTGCGCGACGATATCGTAGGCGGGATCGGCGGACATCGGCCCGGTCTGCCCGAAACCGGAAATCGAGCACAGGATGATCTTCGGATTCGCGCTTTTCAGTTGTTCGAAGCCGGCGCCGAAGCGATCCATCGTCGTGGGCGAGAAGTTCTCGACGACGATATCCGACATCGCGACGAGGGCGAGAAAAATTTCCGCGCCCTCGGTCGTGCGCAGATCTATCGTCACGCTACGCTTGCCGCGATTGACGCTGTAGAAGTATCCGGAGTCTCCGGTCGGCAGCGTGGGCGCGTAACCACGCGCATCGTCGCCGCGGCCCGGCACTTCGATCTTGATCACCTCGGCGCCGAGGTCGGCGAGGTTCATCGTGCAGAACGGTCCGGCCAACACGCGTGTCAGATCAAGCACGCGTATGCCGTCAAGCGGCTTCTTGGCGATCATCTATGCTATTCCTTCCGGAAATCGCGTCGCGAAGAATTCGGGACAAACGTTCTGTCTCAATCACTGCGGAGCGCAACTTCCCTTCCCGCACGGGAAGGGAACCAGCCCCGGAGCCACCGCGACGCTTTATCGGCGGGATAGTAGCTAACTCGATGCAGCGAATAAAATCCTCAGCTCAAACTGCGAAGATCAAAGTCCGCGCAGCGCGCATCGCCGATGTGCCCGCGCTGACCGAGCTCTACCGCGAGCTTCATCTCGATGACTACTCGTATCGGCCGCCGAAACCCGCCGAGATGCTGAAGGCGTACCGCGCGATCGCCAAAAATCCCGACCATCAGATTCTCGTCGCCGAGGCGCACGGCAAAGTCGCCGGCACGCTGCACGTGATGATCTTTCGTCATCTCGGGCATGGCCTGAAACCAGTCGCCGTGGTCGAGAATGTTGTCGTATCGAGCGCGATGCGCTCGAAAGGCGTCGGCGAGCTGATGATGGAAGCTGCCGATCGCATCGCGCGGCGCAACCGATGCTACAAGATGTCGCTGACGACGAACCTGAAGCGGCCGCGCGCGCATCAATTCTACGAACGCCTCGGATGGCGCCGCACGCATCACGGCTATTCGATGGACTTGAAGTCTTAGCGGCGGCGGGAGCGCTGCTGCTGCGAGCGCATCGCCTCGGCTGGAGTCATGATCAGGCGCGGCTCTTCGGCAGCGCGCTGCTGTTCCTCGGCGAACACGGCGCCGAGCTGCATCCTGATCCAGGCCTGAAAAAATGCGTCGCGCTTGACGTCGGCATGGTCGCGGATTTTCGCCGCGGCTGCGACCGCCCATCCGGCTTGTTGGCGGCGGCCCGCGCGCGCCATGAAGTAGGCAAGGTCCTCGAGGCTGCGGCGGATCTGCTCGCCAGTGTCGCCGGACAACAGCGATTCCAGCGCGCGCTCGATCGCCTCGTTGACGCGCTCGCGCTGTTGAATCGGGCTCACGACGATCACGCTCTCCTGCGCCCCCTGGATTTCATCGGCGTACTTCTTGACCAGCGGCTCGGGCAGCCGCCATTCGAGAAACTCGGGCTCCTTGAGCAGATCGAGAGACGGGTCCTGCGCAGCTTCCGTGGCGAGATCGTCGTACACGGGATGCCTGAACTCGGATGGCGGCGGCGTGGGGATAAGCTCGGCACGCAAGAAGAGAAAACTGCCAACGCGGCCGCGGCGCGATTCCGGCGTGCGGCGGTATGCGTCGCAGAGCAGGAAATCGGCAAAGCGCCCATCGACCTCGACCAGCTTCGTCCCGGCATTCTGCTCCAGACGCTCGCGATCGGCCTTGAGCTCGCGGCGCGTCACCTCGGAGGCCTCGCAAGCAATCAGACCCTCGTCGCGCGAATCGAGCGCAAAGATCCTGCCGATTTTTCCGCCCATCCTTGCCCGCATGAGCCAGATGATTCGCACGCCTTCGCGATCCGGCGGCGACATCAGCGCCGAGATTCCGGATGGCAACGGCTCGCGCTCGGCAGCGGGCTGAGCCGCGGCGGGAGGTTCGACGCCGCGCTGATGCAAGCGATAAAGGGCGCGGCGCACTTCGCGTCTGAGCGCGCCCGAGGCGGATTGCTCCATCTCCGTGAGCATCACGGCTGCCGAAAGGTCGGTAATCGCGCCGAGTGCACGCGCGATCGCGGCATCGTCAATGTTGCCGGCAGCGCGCAGCTCGCCGAGCTTGCGCACGGCATCTGCCGATGCGGCAGCAGGATCGAATCCCGCCGCAATCAGGTTCGGATCGAAGGTCGCAGGTTCCTTATGACTAGCCACTGAATCAACTGTCTCTCGTAGGAGTCGTGGGAGCGTTAACTGCCGATGCCGACGCTGTCAAGTTTCGCACGGCAGAGTATCGCGTGCCATGATCGCGAAGTCACATGAGAAATCTCGAGGCCAAGTTCCGGCTCGCCGATCTCGACGCCGCCGCCGCGCGCGCTTCAAAGCTCGGATACAAGCAGCGCTCGGTCCTCGATCAATGTGACACGTTCTTTCGCGTTCCCAACGGCAAGCTCAAGCTGCGCGAGGAAGGGCATCGCGCGGTACTGATTTTCTACAGCCGCGATGACAGCGGGCCACTGAAGCTCAGCTCCTATGAGATCGTGGCGATTTCGCATGCCGAAGAAACGCGCGCGATGCTCGCAGCGGCAATGGGTACGATCGCGACGGTCATCAAAAAGCGCATCCTGATGAAGCGCGACCACATCCGCTTTCATCTCGACCGCGTCGAAGGCCTCGGCAACTTCGGCGAAATCGAGGCCGTTATCCCCGACGGCCAAGACCCGGAGCTAAGCCGCGCCGCGGTCGACGAGCTGCTCGCGGCGCTCCAGATTGGTCCGGCTGACCTTATCGACGTGTCGTATTTCGAGATGCTGCTCGCAGCGACGCGCTGAACTTCTAGGCGTGCGCTCGTTTTGTGACGTGCGCGGCGGGCGCCGTCATGAGACCGTGCACAACGAAATCGATCACCGTCGCGATCGCAGTTTCGTCGTCGATTTTGTGCGTCGGATCGAGATAGCGATTGCGCGCGAACCATCCGATCGTTTCGATAATCAGGCGCGCGGTCGCCGCGGGATTCGCCAGCGCGCGAAACTGGCCAGCCTTGCTTCGCAATTCCAGGTAATGCGCGAGTCGGTCAACGAGTTGATTGCGGAGATCGACAAACAGATAACCGAGCTGCGGCAGATCGTTGAACGAGGCCTCCACCAGGGTTATCAGGTGGCGGATCCGATAAATCATGGTGTAGAGCTCGCGAGTCACGTCCTCGAGCTCGGCGCGCGGATCGGCGGCACGCTCGCGGTTCAGCGCCGCCTGGAGAGCAGGCAGACGCTCGGTCAGCGAGGTCAGCTCCTTGAAGCGTTTGAGAGCAGGCTCATGGCCGCGGAAGCGGATCGGCAGCTCGGGCGGCTCCTCCATCGGCTCGATAAGGCCGCTCTCCAGCGCGAGGTAGAACAGCGCCTCCTTACCCTCGACGTAATTGTAGAGCGAGCCGGGCGACACGCCCATGCGCCGCGCGATATCGGCCATCTGGGTGCGGCGGTAACCCTTCTCGCAGAAGGTGGCTACCGCCGCTTCGATCATCGAATCGATCCGGTCGGCTGGTCGTGTGCGAGCCATGGTAATGAGTAGACATTAAAATGAATCGTTCAGTCAATATTCTACCACGCCAACTTCGCCAGTTCGGCGACAACGTAGAACAGGGTGATCGCGGCGAACGCTGCTCCCGGCAGTTCACTGATGCGCAGTCCAAGCGCGAAGCAGTTGCGCGACTCCTGATTTTGGGTTTCACGGCCATAATGGGTGAGTGAAGAGATCTTGCTGATTGCAGCCATCGTGGTTTCTCCTTCCGAGTTCAAGCAGCGTCCAGTCGCTGCGTCATAGATGTAAATATAACTGAATCATTCATTTAGTCAAGGCCTGAAAGCAAATACTTTGGGGACGTCCGTGCGGAAGCGCGTCAGGCCGGTGAGGGTGCTGATCGAAGCGCGAGCACGAATATACGGGCGAGGGATTTCAGGATTCAGAGCAGATCCTGGATTGCCTGGACGACGGCCGCGGGGGCTTCGCGCGAGATGAAGTGGCCCGCGACTGGGATCACGCGGCGCTCGTAGTTGCCGGTGAAATAGCGCGCGTGATGCTCGGAGGTCTGGGGCGGTGCGACACCGTCTTCGGCGCCGTGCAGCACGATCGTCGGTGCGGCGATCGTGGGCTGCGCCGAAAGCCGCGTCTCGATTTCCTCGAGCGCGGGATCGCCCGGCGCATTCGCATAACGATGCCGATACGACTGGATCGTTACCGCAACGAAATCGGGATTGTCGAAACTAGTTGCCGTTGCCTCAAACGTCGTGTCATCGAAGCGCCAGTTCGGCGACCATAGCCGCCACAGCAGCTTTGAGACATCGCGCCGGTTGCGCTCGAGGCCGGTGCGTCCGCGCTCGGTCTGGAAGTACCATTGGTACCAGAGCCGATGCTCGAAGTCGGCGGGCGCAGGCCGTCCCGATGCAGGGATATTCTGCAAATTATAGCCAGTCATCGAAACCAGCGCGCGCACGCGCTCGGGCCACAGCGCCGCGACGATACATGCCGCACGTCCGCCCCAGTCGTAGCCGCACAGGATCGCGCGATCGATCGCGAGCGCATCGAGGAAGTCGCGCAAATCGGCGCCCAGCGCGGCCTGCTGGCCCGAGCGCGGCGTGGCGGGATCGAGAAATTTCGTCGGACCGAATCCGCGCAGCCAGGGTACCAGCACGCGGCATCCCGCGGCCGCGGCCGCCGGTGCGACGCCATCGTAGTCGTGCGGATCGGACGGCCAGCCGTGAAGCAGCACCACAGGCGTGCCATTTGGCGGACCGCTCGCCTCGTATGCGATTTCGAGCGTCGGTATGCGAACAGTCTGATGCATCGTCATCCTCGTTTATTCGAGGATGACGGCACTCGCCGGTGTTGCCTAGATCGATTCGCTGAAGATCTTTTCGGCGCCTGTACCATCGAGGACCGAGTCGACGAACCTGCGATCGCTATAGTCGAGCGCGGCGCGCGCCTCGCACAGCCATCCGAGACATTTGCCCTGGTATGGAAACGGCTGCTGCACCCACGGGCGGCCGTCGATCTCACATTCGACCTTCTCCGCCTTGGCGCGCAATGCGCGCGCGTTGGCGAGCAGGAACGGCGCGTACACGCGGCCGATCTCGACGAAGAACCCGCGCAGCGCATCAGTGGCCTGCGCGCGGCTCATCCAGCCTGAATCCTCGACCTCGAGCGAATGTTGATCTTCGAGATTCGAGACCCACGACACGACGCGCGGCGCAGCGGTGATCGCGATCGCCGCCGGCGTCGGATCGAATTGCGTGAGCTGCGTGAGCTGTCCGAAAAGACCGAAGTCGCCGACGCCCGGCCGCGCCCCCATCAGGTAGCGATGACCCGCGACGAGGTGCGCATCGAGCAGTGCCAGCAGCCGCCGGTAGCTGTCCTCGATCACCGGCGTCGTCAAATCGTTGGAGCCGACGAAGCGCAGGCGCTCGATTTGACGATCGGCGATATAGCGCGACGATTTCTGGATCGCTTCCGGACTCAGGTTGAAGTCCCGATCGAGCGGCAGGATATGCGACGCCTTGTGGATGTCAGCCGCGTATTTCCAGCGATAATGGAACATCGGCTTGGTCAACCATTCGTCGCCGTAGTCTTCGATTAACTCCTGGAGAAATGCGAGCGCCGGATCGCGCGGCACCAGCGAGCGCTCGGTGAACTCCTTTTCGAGGCGTTTGATCTGGAACGTCGAATCGACCATTGCCGCGTCGGGCTTGCCGCCTTCGCCGGGGAAAACGATCACCGGGATAAGCGCGACGGGGACCGCGGGAATTTCCACATCGTCCTTCGATCCGCGCATGATCCAGGTGAACGGGATACGCCGATAGCGCAGCACCGCGCGCATCTTGCGCGAGTATGGCGAGCCGAAAGCGCCGACCAGTTTGAGCTGCTTCATCGAAGTCTCTCCTCGCTACGCGGGCGCCTCTACCGGCAGCATCGGGCTGCGCGGCTTGGGCAGGTTGTCGTAGAGGTCGGCAATCAGGTCGGACTTGACTTTCTGATAACCCGGGTCGCTCCACAGGTTACGCCACTGCTTCGGATCCTCGGCGAGGTTATAGAGCTCACCCTCGGTGCCGTCGTAGCGAATCTCGGGTTGCGGGAAATCGCCGCCCGCCAGCATCCGCGGCACCTGCGCGAGATCGTAGCCGATATCGGTGGTCGATTTTTCATACACGGTGCAGACCCAGCCGTCGCGGCAGATCGACCGCAGATGCATCCCGACCTGCTTGAACTGGCTGTCCCATTCTGTGATGACGCGCTCACGCCCCGAGCCCGGCGCAGTCGGCAGCATCTTGCCCTGGACCCACTCGGGAATCGGCGCGCCGGCGATAGCGCAGAAGGTCGGCGCGAGATCGAGCTGGCCGACGGGCTCATCGACAATCGCGGGCGCGACTTTCGCCGCCGACGCGGGCCGCCAGATCATCGGCAGCCGCATGAGAGCGTCGACATGATACGGCCCCTTGTAGAGCAGGCCGAAGTCGCCCTGCAACTCGCCGTGATCGGTGGTGAAGATAACGTCGGTGTTGGTTTCCCATCCGCGCTCGGCGACGCGTTTCAGCACGCGCCCGCAGGCCTGATCGATTAGCTCGTTCTCGACATGAGTCATCGCGTTGACTTCGCGAATCTGATCCTCGGTGAGCGACTTGGGGATGAACGCGACCGGGCCGCCTTCGAAGTTGCGATAGCGGCCTTCGTACCAATCGAGCCAATGACGCGGCTTCTGCGCGAGGATCTTTTCGATCTTCTCGCGCGAACCGGGATAGCCCTCGGGCAGATCGAGATCGCGCCAGTTGATTCGCCGCGCCTCTTTCTCGGGCGGATCCCACGGATGGTGCGGGTCGGGGAAGCTCATCCAGACGAACCAGTTCTCGTTCGGATCGAGCGAATCGAGAAACGCGATCGTGCGGTCGGCGACCCAGTCGGTGTGATAGTGCTCGCGCGGAATCGGGTTGTACTTGACCTCGGGCGCTCCGGTATCGCCGCCCGCAAGCGCGCTGAGCAACGGAGCAAAGCCGCCGATCTCATTCGGATAGTTGTTGAGCAGCCACAGCGAGTAATGCCATCCGTTGAGCGGCGCGTGCATCGCGAGTTCCATGCGCTCGAAGCCGCGATACGGTCCGGTCGAATCCTTACGCGCCATCGTGTTCTCGAACCATCGGCCCTGCATGTCGAACGCCGGCTCGAAATGGGCCTTGCCGAGCAGCGCGGTGCGATAGCCGGCCTTTTCATGAAGCCAGCCCGCGATACTTGGTGCGTCGGGCGGCAGCGCGATTCCGTTGGCAAACACGCCGTGTGTGCGCACGTACTGTCCCGTGATCATCGTCGCGCGCGCCGGCATGCAGACCGTGTTCTGGTTGTGGGCGCGGCGATAGTTGATCCCGTTGGCGGCGAGCCCATCGATTACCGGCGTCTTCGCGATCTTGCCGCCGTTGCATCCGAGCGAATCAAAGCGCTGCTGATCGGTGGTGATAAAAAGAATATTGCGGCCCATGGAGATTTCCCCCTGTGATTACGAGCGTTTGGCGAGCAGCGCGCGGATGGTGCGTTCCATCACGCGCCGCGCGTCGGCTTCGGACTGGCCTTGCTGCCGGCGCATGAACTCCCACGATTCCCACGACATCGCGACTGCGAGCGCATTCAACACATCGCGGCGCTCCGCGGCAGGCATCGCGATCAGTTCGCGCTCGAAGACCTCGGCGATCTGATCGCGCGCCATCTCACGCGCCCCTGCGAGCAGATTGGCAATCGTCGGCGCAAAAGGCGCGCGCAATACGGCGTGCCGCCGCACCGGCGAAATGAATTCGAGGATCCGCGTGCGCTGCGCGACAAGCTCGGTGACCCGCTTGTTCAGCGGCGCAGTGGGCGAGATCGCAGGAAGGAACATCGGCGCAGTGCGTTCGATTTGCCGCCGCTGCACCTCGGTGTAGATCGTTTCGAGATCCTCGAAATGATGAAAAACCAATCGCAGCGAGACGTTCGCGCGCTGCGCGATACGCTGCGCGGTCGGCTGCAGGTCGCCTTCGTTTAGGAGTTCAAGCAGAGCATCGACGACCGCCACGCGCGTGCGCTGGCTGCGCGCGATCCGGCCGTCGGTCTGAGGAGGAGGATTTATCGCGGCACCCATGGCCGCAAAGATATTACATCGTCAGTGCAAATACAAGCGCCACGCTCACTGCTGATCGAGGATTTCGAGCAGGTTCATCGTGATGCGCAGCGTCAGTCCCCAGATCGTCTGACCGCCGTAGAGGATCGCTGGAAACTGGCGCGCCGTGCCATTGATTTTCCATTCGTACTCGCCGCGGTAGGTCGGGCTGCGCAATGCGCTCAGCGGCACGTGGAAAATTTCCGCAACTTCCTTGGGCTCGGGCGTAAGCGCGAGCGTGGCGGGAATCGCGCCGACGAACGGCGCGACAGTGATCCCGGTCGCCGTCGTATGCTGCGTCGGAAACGCGCCCAGCACTTGCACCTCGCGCGGCGGGATACCGACTTCCTCGTGCGCCTCGCGCAGCGCCGCATCGAGCAGAGTGCGATCGACGGGATCGACGCGACCGCCCGGAAACGCGACCTGCCCGCGATGGCTCTCGACGTGATCGGAGCGCCGGATATAGACGACGTGCATCTCGCCTTCGCGCTCGAAGAGCGGCACCAGCACCGCGGCGGCGTTGCGATTATTGGCGAGGGCCTCGCGCGGCGGCACCTCGACGCGGCCCAGCGCCTGGCTGATGCGCTCGAGGTGCTGGTTGAATTCGGATGCCGTGCTCATTGGGTTCTCGCAGACTGCTTAACTAATCGCGCACGCGAGCATTTTTGCAAGCATCGCAACTGGTTTTTCGAGGCCGCGTTCCATAGGCTCACTGGCGATGCGTTTTCTGATCGGCAGATATCACGAGATTGCGCTCAAGGGCCGCAACCAGTGGCGCTTCGTGAACCAGGTCAAGACCAACGCGCGGCACATCTTCGCCGACTATCGCCTCGGCAAGATGCGCAGCGTCGGCCCGCGGCTCATCGTGCCGCTGCCCGACGAGCTGAGCGATGAAGCCGCGATCGCGCGGGCACGGCTGGTCTTCGGCTTGCAAAATTTTTCGCTCTCCTACCCGGTCGAACGCGAGATCGACGCGATCTCGCGCGAGGCGATCGCACGTGCGCGCAACTTCTCGCCGCGCTCGTTCTGCGTGCGCACCAAGCGCGAAGACAAGCAGTTTCCGATGACTTCGCCCGAGATCGATCGCGAGGTCGGCGGCGCCATCGTCGATGCGCTCGGCTTCAAGGTCGATCTGCACGATCCCGAGCTGACAATTTCGATCGAGATCATGAAAGAGGCGGCCTACGTTTCAGCGGGCAAGCTGCCCGGCCCGGGCGGATTGCCGGTCGGGGTCGCGGGCCGCGGGCTGGCGCTGCTCTCGGGCGGAATCGATTCGCCCGTCGCGGCATATCGGATGATGAAGCGCGGGCTGTGGCTCAACTATGTGCACTTCCATGGCCAGCCGCTGGTCTCCGCCGCGAGCCAGGAAAAAGCGATCGAGCTGGGAGCGCATCTCGTGCGTTACCAGGGGCAGGCGACGCTGATTCTCGTGCCCTTCGGAATCCTGCAGCGCGAGATCGTAGCGCACACGCTGCGTCCGTTGCGCGTCGTGCTCTATCGCCGCTTCATGATGCGAATCGCGAGTGCGCTCGCAGCGCGTATCAACGCGACCGTGCTCGTCACGGGTGAGAGCCTCGGCCAGGTCGCGTCGCAGACGCTCGAGAACATGGCGGTGATCGAAAACGCCGCGTCGCTCCCGATCCTGCGCCCGCTGGTCGGGATGGACAAGAACGAGATCATCGACCAGGCGCGCGCGCTCGGCACCTTCGAGACTTCAATTCTGCCCGACCAGGATTGCTGCACACTGTTCGTACCGGCCCATCCCGAGACTCACGCGCGGCTCGCCGAAGTCGAAGCGGCGGAGTCGCATTTCGATATTGCGAGGATGGTCGGCGACGCGGTGGCCGCGACCGAAGTGGTGCGGCTCTCGTTTCCGCCGCGCCCGCAGGACGCTACGGCCACAGCCACAGAACGGCAGTATTGATCGCGAGCGTCGCGATCGTGATCGGCACGCCGACGCGCAGGTAATCGCGAAAGCTGATCTGCACGCCGCGACGGTGCGCCTGCTCGATCACGATCAGGTTTGCGATCGAGCCCACGACCGTGAGGTTCCCCGCGTAGCTACTTGCGCTCGCGATTAGAAGCGCGACGGTGCGGCTCCCGCCGAGCATCGGATAGAGCGGCCGGAACAAGAGCACCGCCGGCACGTTGCTCACGAGGTTCGACAGCACCGCGACGACCGCGGTGAGCGCGATGGGATTCGTAAGGCGCTGCGCGCCAACCAGTTTCAGCATCGCGGGGGCGAATCCTGTAGATTCGAGTCCCGCGACCACGACGAAGAGGCCCGTGAACATCGCGAGCATCGTCCAATCCACGAGCGCATAGATGCGCGCCGGCTTGATGCGGCGCGAGAAGAGCAGGAACGCACCCGCGGCGAGCGCCACGAGATGCGTCGGGTACCCGAGCATGAACATCGCAAGCACGGCGAGCGCGACGAGCGACGACTTGATCATCAGCGGACGCAGCACGCGCGGCGGCCGCATCGCGACGCCATTCGCAAGACGAGCTGAGGTCAGCCGCTCGCGATAGATGATCGCAATCACAGCGTAATTCACGACGAGGCCCACAATCGCAGCGGGCGCCAGGTGCAATAAAAAGGGCAAGTAGCCGAGATGCGCGAAGCCCGCGACGATCATGTTCTGCGGATTGCCCGTGATCGTCGCCGCGCTGCCAATGTTGCTCGCCGTCGCGAGGCCGAGCAGGAGCGGCACGGCATCCACTTCCGCGGCCGCCGCTGCATCGATCACCAGCGGCGTCATCGCGATGCAGACGACATCGTTGATGAAGAACGCGGCGAGGATTCCTGCCGCCGCGATCGTCATCGCGAGCATCCCGTGACCCGATCGCGCCCGCGCGAGCATCGCACGCGCAAACAGCGCGAAGGCGCCCGAGAGCCTCAGATTCGCAACCACGAGCATCATGCCGAGCAGAAGAGCCAGCGTGTGCACGTCGATCGCGTGCTCGGCGGCGTTCTCGCTGAGCGCGCCCGAGATGACCATCGCGACCGCGCCCGCGAGCGCCGCGCCGGTGCGATCGATCCTGAAGAACGGAATTTCGCCAAGAGCGATAACCGCGTAGGTGATCGCGAAGATGAGGAGCGTCAGGAGGTGGTGGTCGGTCATCGCCGCTTGAGATCATCAGGCGCGGCTGGTGGCGAGATCAACCCGGCAGTTTCATTCGCCGCCCATGCGATCAACAATCGCGACGAGTCCTGTAGCTGGAGATATTTTCGATGTCGATGCCATTCAAAGTCGGTGAACTGGATCACGTGGTCCTGCGCTGTCTCGATGAAAAGCGCGCGTACGATTTCTACACGCAGGAGCTGGGCCTCGTCGAAGAGCGGCGCCTCGATTCGCTGGGGCTCATCCAACTGCGGGCAGGCTCGGGCCTCGTCGATCTGCTGCCGACCAGGGAGCGCGAGCAGAAGGCGCCCAACGTCGATCACTATTGCCTCGGTATCGTCGCCGACGACATGAACGAGGTCGCGCGTCATCTGCGCGCGCGAGGCATAAACGTCTTAGGCGAACCCGCAGAGCGCTATGGCGCAAGAGGAACCGGCCTTTCGATCTATATTAACGATACTGAAGGCAACGTCGTCGAGCTCAAGCAGATACCGAAGTAGCGCCCGCGCGGCGTCCGCGCCATCGAACGGGCAGCCTTTTTCGGCGCGCGATGACTTGTTTTTGGCATGAGCGACATTAGAATCGAGACGTTTTACGCCGGTTACCGCCTGCGGGGAGGAAGACTTTTATAATGATCAAGCGACCGTCGAAGGCTCCATTGGCTGCGGTCATCGCGATTTGCGCGATTGGGCTCGCGGGATGCGCGGGCAAGACGCCGAAAAATGCGGCCCAGAATTATCTCGACAACCTCAAACTCTACAACTACCCGGGCTGCTACAACGCGCTCACGCACCAGGACCAGGTCGATCGCACGATCGACCAGTTCCTCAGCGAGATCCCGATGGCGCCCGACGTCAGTAAGGACTGGTTCAAGGGGATCCTGCGCGCCTACCAATACGATGTGGGTGAGGAAAAGATCGACGGCGACAACGCCACCGTGTCGGTCAAGGTGACGCAGCCCGATCTCGCGCTCTGGGAGCGCACGATCGACGCCACGATCGGACCCAACGATACGCCCGATCAGACCGCGCAGAAGCAGCTCAACGACAACAGCTTTCCCAAGGTTTCCTACGACGACAATATGGTCTTCGCCAACCAGGGCGGTGAATGGAAACTGAAAGTCGATTTTCCGTTCCAGGAAAATATCGTCAAGGAGCATAAGGACGCCGTCGAGCTTTACCACAAGCACGACTACGACAAGGCGGTCGCGGCCTATCAGAAGATGCTCGATGAGCTCGACAAGGAGCAGTCGACCGGCACGCTCGGCCTGAAATTCATGTACGGCCGCGAGCTCGCCGATATCCAGAACATCCAGAAGCAGATGCCCGACGCGCAAGCCTACATCCCGAAGATCACGCTTACCGACGTTGACATGAAGATGGGTGCATCGCGCACGCCAGGCATCTTCGGCAAGATGACCAACGCCGGCGACAAGGCGATCGACGAGGTGCAGTTCACCGTCACCTACTACGAAGGCAAGGGCAAGAAAAAGAAGGAAGTGTTCTCGGAAGTTCACACGCCGGTGGCGACGCCGCTCGAGTTCACCGACTTCGCACGCCCCGTGCTGCCATTCGTGCCGGGGGAGACGCGCAGCTTCGGCTTCCGGTTGACGGCGCCCTCGGACATCCAGATGAAGGGGACGCCCGATCTGAACGTGACGTCGATCGTGTTCACGCAATCGACGGCGCCGTTGCCCAAGCCGGCCCCGTCGCCGGGCGCTTCGCCCTCGCCGGGAGCGTCGCCAGCAGCGGGAGGTTCGCCCGCGGCGGGCGGCTCACCAGCAGCCGCCGCTTCGCCGGCCGCGGCCGCATCGGCAGCAGCACCCGCGAAGACGAACTGACGGCGGATCGCATAGGGCAAATCCCGAACCGCGCCGCGAGCCGGATTTTCCGGCCTCCGGCGCGGTTCGGCTATTATGGATATCGCGCGCTTCCCTTATGACCACGCTCGCCATCGCGATTCCGACCCATAACCGCGCGGCGACGCTGCGCGACACGCTCGCGAGCGTCATCGCGCAGCGGTTGCCCACTGAAGTCGAGGCTGAATGTGTCGTGATCGACAACGGCTCGACCGACGACACCGCTGGCGTCGTGACAGAAATCGCAACCAGTTCGTCGATACCGCTGCGCGGAGTTTTCGAATCGCGGCTCGGCTCGAGCTTCGCGCGCAATCGCGCTTTCGAGGAAACAAAAGCCGACTTCGTGCTCTTTATCGACGACGACGCGATCGCCGAGCCTGACTGGGCCGCGCAGATGCTCGCCGCGCTCGAGAACCGCGACCTCGACGCCGCCTGCGGGATGGTGCTGCCGCGATGGACCGCGCCGCCACCCGCGTGGCTCGGCACGAGCCTCTGGGTGAAGCTGGCAGTTCACGATCGCATCGCGATCGAGCGCGCGCCGCTCGCCGAGGTGGAAACCCTCGCCAACTATTTCAGCGCGAACATGGGAATCCGCCGCTCGGCGATCGATCGCTTCGGCAAGTTTCGTGAGGATCTCGGCGTCGTCGGCGGCAATCCGATCTCGGGCGAGGATACGGAACTGTACGCGCGCATCATCGCAAAGGGCGGCCGGATGGGATTTGCGCCACGCGCGATCGTGCATCACCTGATTCCGCCGGAACGGATGACGCGCGCGTATCTGCGCCGCAAGAGCTTCGCCTACGGCATCGGCAGCGCGATCACCGGCGGCCGCAGCCACAATCGAATCGACAAGCTCGTCCGCAACGCACTGAGAATGGCCGCGGCGACGATACGCGGAGATCGCGAGCGCGCCGTTTATCACGAACTCGAGTGCGCAAACTTCTTCGGCTACTGGCGCGGACGCATGATGCCGCGCTGACACGGAGATCGCCTACTTCACAAACTTGAGCATGCCGCGCTTCAGGACTCGCTCGAGATACGGGATCATCTCGAAGTTGCCGAGTTCCTCGGGCGTCACCCATTCCGATTGGACGTGCTCGCCCTCGCGCAACTGGATTTTCTGAAACACCGTCAGTCTGCATGAGTAGATTGCCTGCAGGTACGGCTCCGCTTCCATCGAATGCAATCCGACCAGGCCCGTGATCGTGACGTCGAGCGCGGTCTCCTCTTTCACCTCGCGCAGCAGGCACTCTTCGAAGGTCTCGCCAATCGCGAGATGTCCTCCCGGCAGGTCCCAGCTTCCCGGCTTGTACGGCATCTCCGGCGCGCGCTTCAACACCAGCATCCTGCCGCGATTTGCGATCACGCCATGAATCCCCACGTAGAACTGCTGCTCGGCCATCCTTCGAAGCTAACCGGCGCGGCGCGATCACGCCACTCAGAGGTTGGTGATCGGGTCGCGACCGACTACGATCGGCGGACTTCGGAGGAACGCTATGGACAAGGCGGAGTTCTATCGCAACGCGCGGCGCGATCTGACCGGACCGCTTCACGGCATTCGCGCGCTCGACGTGACAACCAGTTGGGCGGGACCGATGTGCAGTTGTATCCTCGCCGACCTCGGCGCCGATGTGATCAAGATCGAAGCGCCCACCGGCGAAGTCGCGCGGCGCGTTCCGCCTATGCTGCCCGGAACGAATCCGCCGGTGAGCTTTCTGCAGGCCACCGTGAACCGCAACAAGCGCAGCATGACGCTCGAGCTGCGCAAGCCCGAGGGCCGCGACATTTATCTCAAGCTCGCGGCGACCGCCGACGTAATCGTGCAGAACTTCCGCCCCGGCACGCTCGATAAATGGGGCGTCGGCTACGAGGCGGTGCGTGCGGTGAAGCCGGACATCGTGTACGTATCGATAAGCGGCTTCGGCCAGTGGGGGCCGATTCACGATCGCGTCGCGTACGATCCGCTGGCGCAGGCGATGGGCGGGTTCATGTCGCTCAACGGCGCGCGCGACGGCCATCCGAGCAAGGCGCCGACATTTCTATGCGACGACCTCGGCGGATTGCACGGCGCGATCGGCGCGCTCGCGGCACTGCGGCATCGCGATCAAACCGGCGAAGGGCAGCACGTCGACGTCGCGATGCTCGATGCGATGCTGTTCCAGTCCAACGGTTATCTCTCGCTCGGCAAGCTCGGCCTTCCACTCGAGCGATATGGCAACGAGTTCTGGTTTTCGATTCCGACCAACACCTATCAGTGTCGCGACGGCGAGACAGTCATGGCCGGTGTGCTCCTCGATACGCACTGGAAGGTGCTCGCGAAGATGCTGGGGCATCCGGAGCTTGCCGACGACGAGGGCTTCGCGACAGTGGCCGGCCGGGTGGGTAATCGCGCGCGATGCAACGAACTGTGGTCAGCATGGTTCGCCGAGCGCACCGTTAACGAGGCGGTCCAGGAGTGCGCCATCGCGGGAATCCCATGCGCAAAGGTTCGCACATACGCGGAAGCCGCCGAAGATCCCAACACGATCGAGCGCGATATGCTGCTCGACGTCCCTCAGCACGAGGGCACATCGACCCCCATCACAGGCCCGGCGGCAAAATTCTCGCGCACGCCGATCACAATCCGCACCGGCGCCCCCGCTCTGGGAGCGGACAACGCCGATGTGCTCCGCGATCTCGGAATCGACGCGGCAACCGCAAAACGCCTCCGCGACGACGGCGTGATTTAGCGAGCCCGGAGTCTCACGAAGGTTTCAGCAGGATCTTGAAGTGAAATGGCTCTGCCGCGGCTTCGATTGCGCGGAGGCCGTCGCTCAGGGTGAAGGTTCGATCGATTAGCGGGCGCGGGTCGATTCGGCCTGCCACGAGCGCTTCCAGAGCGGGGGCGAACCGGCCGCATCTCGAGCCTTGCACTGTGATTTCATTGATCACGACTGGCGCCAGGTTGAGCTGCGCTCCTGCCGCCGCAGTGCTTTTGAGGACGATCGTGCCGCGCGGCTTGACGATATCGATCGCGCGCTGAAATCCCACGCCCTGCCCGGTGCAATCGACCACGACGTCGAACTTGCCGTTGAGCGCAAATTCCTCGGTGATCTTGATTTGCAGTTCGCCGAGCCGTTCGAGCTTGTCGCGATGATGTCCTGCGACGAGCGGCTCGTAGCCCTCGGCTTTGAATGCCATCGCAACGAGCGCGCCGAGGCGTCCGTCGCCGAGTATCACGATCGATTTGTCGCGATCGAGGCTGAGCTGCTCGAAAATTTCGTAGGCCGCCGCGATCGGCTCGACGAACACCGCCATCTCATCGGGCAGCGAATCGGGAACCGCAATGAGATTCCGATCGGGCAGACGCAGGTAATCGGCGAACGCGCCGTTGCGGCCAACGATACCGAGCACGGTGCGAGTCGCGCAGTGCCGCGCCATTCCGTGTTCGCATTCGCGGCAGGTTCCGCATCCGGCGTTGATCTCGCCGACGACGCGCTTGCCGCGCAGTTCAGCGTTGTGAGTCTCGACGACGCGGCCGACGAACTCGTGCCCCGGGATGCCCTTGAACGACATGTAGCCGCGCGCGATTTCGAGATCGGTGCCGCAGATTCCTGCCAGCGCAACGCGCACAACGCTCTCGCCATGAACCGCCAGCGGGTCAGGATAGTCGCCGCGGAGCTCGAGTTGGTTTTCGAATACGAGTGCTTGCATGAATCGGAGCCGGCGTATCGCCAGCGCATCGATTCAAACAAAAAAGCCGCGAGCACTTCCAGCCCGCGGCTTCGAAATCGATCGTTGACTTAACGACGTTACTTAGCCGCGGCGCTTCCCGATTTGGTTGAGGAATCGGATTTGGTTGACGAATCGGATTTAGCCGAGGAATCCGACGACGAGCTCGAGGCTTCCTTGGTCGTCGAACTGGAGCTTTCTTTCGAATCCTTGGTCGAGCTCGAAGAACTCTCCGACGATTCTGACTTGGCTCCGCCCGAGTTATCCTTGCGCGCGTAATCCGTGACGTACCATCCGCTGCCCTTGAGCACGAACGAAGTGTTGGAAATCTGACGCTCGGCCTTGCCCTTGCACGTCGGGCACTTCTTCAGCGGCGCATCGCTGATTTTCTGCATCACTTCGAACACGCCACATTTATTGCACTTGTACTCGTAGATTGGCATTTGACGAACCTGACTGCTAATGCAAGAGACTGTTCCTGCCTATCAATGAACTAATCACTCAGCCGAAGGGTGTCAACGCGAAGGTGCAGCCTTCGCCGTTCATTCGCCTGTTTGAAGCGGATCCAGGAGTTGCTTCAATTGATTGACGAGCTCGAGCGGCGACGCCGATTCGACACGAATCGTCTTGTGGCGCGAGGATTCGCCTCTGAGGATCGTTACCGAGCTGCGCGGCAGCCCGAGCTCTCTAGCGAGGAACGCGATAAGCTCGGTGTTTGCCTTGCCCTTGTCGGGCGCTGCGTTGATTCCGATCACGACGCCTTGCGGCGTCACGCGATGAAATCCGCTGCGAGAAGCTCCCGGCCGCGCCACGACTTCGATCGTTACGGTATCAACCGAAGACCGCAGCCAGGGCGGCGTCACGCGAAGCCGGTCATCAGTGCGCGAGCGACCGTCGGAATCAGGTACTGCTGGAGAAACTCGATGGCCAGGATTACGACGATCGGCGAAAGATCGATACCGCCGAAGATCACCGGCAGATGCTCGCGCACCCAGTCGAAAACGGGCTCGGTCACTCCGTAGAGGAAGCGCACGATCGGGTTGTAGGGATTGGGCTCGATCCAGGTCAGCACTGCCGCGATAATCACGACCCAGAAGTAAAGCTGCAGCAGCCCCTGAAGGACGTTGACGATAAAGACGATGAGGTTGGTCCAGGCGTACACGATGACTACCGGTTAATGCTGTCCGCGGCCGAGCTCGCGCGAGCGTGCCGCGGCGGCGTGAAGTGCGCCCGCAACAATATCAGAAAAGCCGGTTTCAACGAATCGACGCAGCGCCGCCTCGGTGGTGCCCCCGGGAGACGCGACGACGCGAATCAGCTCGGTGAGCGTTTGCTTCGAGGTGCGCATCACCTGTTCCGCGCCGCGAATCGTCTGCAGCGTCATCCGCAGCGCCAGCTCGACCGGGATCCCTTCGTTGATCGCCGCATCGGCGAGCGATTTGGCGAACAGGTAAACATACGCCGGGCCGCTGCCCGACAGCGCCGTAACGGCATCGAGCAGCTTTTCATCCTTGACTACGAGCGCGTCGCCGACCGCGTTGAAAATCTTGAGCGCGAGCGCTTCGTCGGCTCTGGAAGCGCCCTTGGAGCGCGCCAACGCCGCCATCCCGAGCCCGACCATCGCGGGCGCGTTCGGCATCACGCGCACGATGCGCGAGCTCACGCCGAGCGCCGCCGCCATCCGCGCGATCGGAACGCCGGCCACGATCGAGATGAAAAGTTTGCTCGCTTTTGCCTTAGGCTTCGCATCGCCGGCCGCAAGCTCATGCAGCACGGCGTCGATTTGCTGGGGCTTTACCGCGAGCACGATCGTCGCGGCCTCGCGCAGCACATCGAGGTTGCTGGCCGTCGCGGCGATTTTGTACTGCCGCGCCAGCTTGCGCCGCCGCTCGGGCGCGACATCCGCCACGATAATATCGGCGGGCTTAAAGACTTTCTTCGCGATAAGCCCGTGCACCAGAGCCTCGGCCATGTTGCCGCCGCCGATGAAACCGATTTTCTTCATCGCTGTCTCTCGCCGAACACGGCCCGCCCGACGCGCACGATGGTCGCGCCTTCCTCGATCGCGATTTCGAAGTCGTCCGTCATTCCCATCGAAAGCTCGCTTAGCGCAAGCCCGGTTCGCGCCGCAAGCCGCTCGCCCATCGCCCGCAGCTCGGCAAAGTAACGCCGCGACGCTCCGGGATTCTCGCCCGGAGGTGGAATCGTCATCAGCCCTGCAATATCAATCTTGCCGCGCTCCGAGTCGATCAGCGCTTCGACACTCTCCGGCGCTGCGCCCGACTTGCTCGCTTCACCTCCAAGGTTCACTTCGATCAATGCACGCACGGGAGGAGCTGGCCGTGCACGCGTGAGCGCTTCGGCAACGCGAATTGAATCGACGCTGTGAATCAGCTCGAACGCCGACGCCGCGACCTTGGCCTTGTTGGTTTGCAGATGGCCGATGAGATGCCAGCGGATGTTGAGCGCGCGCAGCGCTTCCTGCTTGCCCAGCGCCTCCTGCACGTAGTTTTCGCCAAAGTCGCGCGCGCCCGCCGCGTAGGCCGCCGCGATCGCATCGGACAGCTGCGTCTTGCTCGCGAGCACGAGCGTCACTCCCGAGGGCTCGCGATGCGAGCGTTTCGCCGCGGAGGCGACGCGCTCGCGCACTTCGGCATAGCGCCGTGCGATCTCCTGCGCTGGCCGCATCAGCCCGTGTACCCGTGACGCCTTAGCGCCGCGACGACGCGCGCGGTCGGCAGTCCCATCACGTTGTCACGCTCGGTATCGACGTGCGCGATGAAGCTCGCGGCGTGCCCCTGGATTCCATATGCGCCGGCTTTGTCGAACGGCTCTCCGCTTGCGATGTAATCCGCGATCTCCCCACTCGTCAGCGGGCGAAAGGTGACGCGGCTCCTCACTGGCTCGCGCTCGAGGATGGCTCCGCCGCGTGCGATCGCAAACGCTGTGATCACAACGTGTACGTTAGCCGAGAGCTTCTCCAGCATCCGGCGTGCGTCGTCGGGAGACGACGGTTTCTCGAGGAGCTCGCCTTCGCAGTACACGATCGTATCGGCGCCGATGACGAGCGCATCCGGATAGCGCGACGAAACGGCGAGCGCCTTGTCCGACGCGAGACGCAGCGCGTAGTCGCCGGGCTCTTCGCCCTGGCCGCATAGCTCCTCGACGCCGCTCTCGACGACCTCGAAGCTGATGTCCGCGGCACGCAGCAGGTTGCGCCGGCGCGGCGAGCCCGAGGCAAGGATCACATTCGTAGTCATCGCGGTTTCGAGAGTATCAAGCCGGTGACGAATTTTTCAGAGCGCGCCGGGCCGGGCAAGCATGGCGATGAACGAACGATTAGCCGGGTGGAATTGAACAGAAGCGATTCATCGGCTAACCCAGATCAGATGGAAATGAAGCGCGCGCGCCGCGCCACGATCGCGATCCTCTCCGCCGTTGCCCTTGCCGCCACGCTTCTGGCCTCGCCGCGAGCCTCGTCGTCCGGCGATCCATTCGCCGACGGCTACAACGCCTACAAGTCGCGCGACTACACGCGCGCCGTCGAGCAGCTAAGGCTTGCCTCCGAAAACAATCCGACGCTCGCCGACTATGCGCTCTTTTATCTCGCTCGCGCCCAGCGCGACCAGGGCGAGACCGCGGGCGCCGCGGCTGCATATACAAAGCTCGTGCAGGAATTTCCGCAGAGCGTGCTCACGCCGCGCGCGATGCTGGAGCTGGCACAGGCGCAGCTCAAGCTGGGGCTCAACGACGATGCGGCCGCGACGGCAGCTCGCCTTGTCGCGAACGCTCCCGACGAGGCGCTGGAGCGCCAGGGGCGTGTCGCGGAAGCGCGCGCGCTGCTCGCGCTCGGCAAGTTCAAACCTGCGTATGACGAGGCGATGAAGGTGCGCGACCTTTATCCCAAGTCCGACGAGGACGTCGAGGCGCGCACGATCGCATACGAGATTTTGCTGCAACATCCCGGGGTCGAAGCGACCGACACTCTCGACTATCACCGCAGTGAAGCCGCGCTGCTGATCGAGGAAGGGCAGCTCGATGATGCGCGCACACAGGCGCGCGCGGCGCTCGCGTTCGAACCCCCGATGCCGGTGCGGGCTGAGCTGACCTGGATCGTTGCGCAATCGTACAAGTCGAATCCGACTGCGCAGAAGCGCGAACTGCTCGCGTACCTGGCGCTCGCGCCGCACGGGCCAAGCGCGACGCGTGTGCTCACGGATCTCGGCCTGCTCTACTGGCATGAGGACGACTATGCGAACGCGCTCGCGATGTTCAATCGCTTGGCCGCTGACTTTCCGTCGAGCGAGCTTGCGCCCGAAGCGCTCTACCGCATCGGGCGGATTTTCGAGGAAGAGAAAAAGTTCGACGCGGCGCGCGCGACGTATCGGCGGCTCGACGCGCGCTATCCGCGCAGCGACGAGGCGTCAGACGGCCGCTTCCGTATCGGCTGGACCTTTTATATGGCGCGTCGCTATGGCGCCGCCGCCGATGCATTCAAGCACGCGCATAGCGACGATCCGCAGGAGCGCGACATGTTTGCGTACTGGCGCGCGCGCTCGCTGGAAAAGAACGGCCAGGCGCAAGCCGCACGCCAGATTTTTACTCAGCTCGCGAGCAGCACCGACACGAACTATTACCCCGAGCTCGCAAGCCGCCGCCTCGGCGGTGTCGCGGTCGATTTGCCTGCGGCATCGGCGCTCGATCCCGCGTACGCCGGCGTGCCTCCCATCGCCGCTCCCGCGGAGTTTCATCTTCAGCGATGGCAGGCGCTGCGGGCGCTCGGGCTGAAGGATCTCGAGCCGGCGGAGCTGCAGGCGATCGCGGCGAAGGGCGGCAATTCGCGCAACCTCAGGATGTTCGTGCTGGCCGGCCTCGAGAACGCGGGCGCCTGGTACGACGCGATCACGACGGCAACCAAGATGGCGGCGCGTAACGAGATCGGCCACGACGAAGCCGAGCGCGTGCGGTATCCGCGTGCGTATTGGGATCTGTTCGCGAAAGACGCGCGGCAGCGCGGACTCGATCCGCTGCTGGTCGTCGCACTCGCACGCCAGGAGAGCCTTTTCAATCCGTTCGCAACGTCGGTTTCCAACGCGCGCGGCCTGATGCAGTTGATGTCGTTCACGGCGCGGCGCGAGGCGCCCGAGGCGGGCATCGATCCCGAGAACATCAACCTTTACGATCCCATGGTGAACGTTGCGCTCGGCACGACCTATCTGAAAAATCTCATGCAACTCTTCTCGGGCAACGAATTCCACGTCGTGGCGGCCTACAATGGCGGCGAGCACGCGGTGCAGAAATGGATGGCGCAGTTTCCCGGCGACAACGACGAATGGGTCGAGAACATCGGCTACAAACAGACGCGCAACTACGTCAAGCGGGTAATCGGCGGGCGCCGCGAGTACCAGTTGCTCTATCCGCAGATGTCAGGCGCGTCGCAATCGGACGGCGCGATGCGCTCGTCGGGATAGACGTCGGCGAGGATTTCCTCGATCTCGCGGTCCTCGCGCCGCGCGCGGCGAGGCTCGAGTATTCGCGAATGGATCTGCGGTTAAGCGCTGGCGATCCAGTCGAATCGCTGGCGGCCGCTCTGAGAGCGCACCTCCCGGCTCGCGATACGATCGCGATCGTCGACGCGCCGCGCCTTCCACTCGCATCTGGTTCCGCGCAACGCAAGATCGATTTGGCGTTGAGGCGAATCGTCGCGGATCGTGGAAACAGGTTGTCGATGTTCCCGACGCCGAAGCTCGCTGAGTTCGAGGCGTTCACCGCCGATCCGCAATGCAAGCCGCATCTCGTCGCGATCGCGCGTCGTATCTTCGGCAAGTCCCCACTTGCGAGCAACGTCGCGCCGCTGCCGCGCGGACGGCTCTTCACGCGCTTCATGCTCGCTGGATTCGCGACCCATCTCGCGCTCGATACGCTCGGCGTGCGCACCTACGAAGGCTATCCGTACCTCGCGTTCAGCTTGTGGAAGCCGCCGCGCGTCGAGCTGCCGCCGAAGTCAGATCGAAGCGCGCTCGCAGTGAGAATCGCGATTCTGCGGCGTCTGGCGCGGATCCTGGATATCGCTATTTCCGTTCCAACGTCGCTCGACGAGGCTGATGCAGCGTCGCTCGCGATTACGACCGCGCTCTGCGCGAGATCGAGCGGAATGGCGCTCGCAATTTCAGATGCGGGCGAGGGGCAATTCCTTCTCGCGGCGCCTCCCGTGCGGGGCGCTTGACAACTATCGAGACAACGATGTTCAAAGGGTGACGAGATCGCTTCCGCTGGCGCGCTGAGAATCCATTGCCTTCATCCGATTTCAAAGCTGTGTTCTTCGACCTCGACGGCACGCTCGTTGATATCCATGGTCCGCTCTATATCGCGGCGCGCAACGCCCTCGACGAGGTCGGGCACGGCCCGCCGCTCACGCGCGAGCGCTATCACGAGCAGATGAAGCGCGACGATTTCTGGGCGGATATCCCCGAAGAGATTCGCCCCCAGCTCTTCAAGCTCGCGTTCGCGTACTTCATGGCCGAGGTCGATCGCACCGAGCGCCTCGAGGTGCTGCCGCATGTCGCCGAAACGCTGGCCGAGCTGAAGCGCCGCGATTTTGCCACCGGTGTGATCACGAGCCGTCCCGGAGAATCGCAGACGCTCGTCGAAAAGCTCGCGATGGTCGGACTCGCCTCGCATCTCGATTTCGTCATTACCCAGACCACTGGTTCGCTGCGCGCACTCGACAAGAGCGAGAGCCTGAAGCAGGCTGCGATTCGCGCCGGCATTCATCCGCGCGTCTGCGTCTACGTCGGCGACGAGCCGCGCGACATCATGGCGGCGGGCAACGCTGGCTATGGCGCCAAGATCGCCGTTGCGACCGGCGCCGCGTCCTACGTGCATCTCGTGAATCACAAACAGTATCGCGCTGACTTCGTGATGAACTCGATGAACGAACTGTTCGACGTGATCGAACGTATCAGGCCGGGAGCGTGAGCCGTGGCCCAGGTTGAAGAATATCGCCAACCGCCGCGCGCGCTTGATGGAATCAGGGTCGTCGAGCTGCCGTGCCTCGACACGATGCCGTTCATGGCGGCGGCGATGTCGGCGAAGTCGTTCGCCGACTTTGGCGCTGAAGTAATCAAGATCGAGCCGCCGCGCGGCGGCGCGCAGGAGCGTGCGCTCGGTCCGTTTCGCGATGAGATGCCCGACCCCGAAACGGGCGGCCTTCATCTTTTTCTCAATTCGAACAAGCTGAGCGTGACGCTCAACCTCGAGCATCGCGGCGCGCGCGAAATATTGTTCAAACTGCTCGAGGGCGCCGATATTGTCATCAACCCGAATCGGCCCGCGCAGAGCGAGCGGCTCGGGATCGATTGGCGTACGTTGACTGCGCGTTTTCCGAAGCTAATCGTGGCGTCAACAACGTTCTTCGGCGCGGAATCGCCATATCAGAATCTGCGCGGCGGCGATTTGATCGCGACCCACATGAGCGGCGTCGGCTGGGAGACGCCGTATCACCAGGTCACCGACCTCGAGAAGGAGCCTCCTCTCAAGGCCGGCGGGCATCAGACGGATTATCTCACCGGATACACCGCGGCGGCGGCTGCGATGTGCGCGCTGTTCGCGCGGCGCAAGACCGGCGCGGGGCAGCACGTCGATGTGAACCAGTGGCTCGCCATGGTGAGCATGATGCGTCCGATGCTCGGCATCCATTCGCATGAGGCGGTGGAGTCCGCGGGCTACCAGCGGCTCACGATGCGCAAGAAGACTGGCGCGCAGTGGGTTTATCCGTGCAAAGACGGATGGGTGAGCTTCAACGCGGGCACGGAGCGTTTCTGGCAGGGCGCCAAGCGCGCGATGGGCAATCCCGAGTGGATGAATATGGAGCTGCTCGGCAACGTGGCGAGCCGCGCGCTGAATGTCGATGCGATCGAGGCGGGCCTGGTCGACTGGCTCACCGATGTCACGCGCAAGGAAGCCTTCGAGCGCACCCAGGCCGAGCACGTGCCCTGCTTCCCGGTGCAGACGCCGGCCGAAGTCGCGGCCAACGCGCAGTACAAGGCACGCAGCTTTTTCGTCGAGATCGATCACAAGGCGGAGCGCGAGGTCACGATGCCCGGCGCGCCGTGCAAGTTCAGCCGCACGCCGTGGCGAATCGTACGCGGCGCGCCGCGCCTCGGCGAGCATAATCGCAAGATCCTCGGCGAGCGCCTGGGGCTTGCTGACACCGAGTTGACGGCGCTCGCGTCGGAGGGTGCGATCTGATGAGCAAGCTGCCCTTCGAAGGAATTCGCATCGCCGACTTCGGCTGGATCTTCGCCGTGCCGCACGCGACGGCTTGGCTCGGAGCGCTTGGCGCAGATGTGATTCGCATCGAATCGATGCGCGCGCCCGACCTGGTGCGATTCCTCACCGGCACCGACGGCGTGGTCGGCCCCAATCGCAGCGGCGTGTTCCATTCGATCAATTACTCGCGGCGCAGCCTGACGCTCAATCTCGCAACGCCCGAGGCGCAAGAGATCGCGCGGCGCATCGTGGCGCAGAGTGACATCGTCACCGAGAATTACACCGTCGGCAACATGGCGAAGTACGGCCTTAGCTACGCCGACCTCGTCAAAGTGAAACCGGACATCATCATGATGTCCGGCACTCCGCTCGGACAGGACGGGCCGTTTGCAAAGACCGTCGGCTTCGGCCCGACGACTCAGGCCTTCGCGGGCCTGTGTCACATCACGGGTTATCCTGATTCGGGGCCGTGCGGGATCGGCGGCACGTGGCCCGACTTCGCCGTCGGCACGGGCATGGTCTTCTTTCTGCTCGCCGCGCTTTATCATCGCGAGCAAACCGGCGAGGGGCAGTACCTCGATCTCTCGATGGCCGAGATGGTCACGACGATGATGCCCGAGGCGATGATGGATTTTTTCCTGAACAAGCGCGACCCGGGTCCGATTGGAAATCGCGACGAGTCGATGGCGCCGCACGGCGTGTTCCCGACCGCGGGCGACGACAAGTGGATTGCGGTCGCAATCGCATCGGACCAGGAATTCGCCGCGCTGGCTGAGGCGCTCGGCGTGCCTTCGCTCGCGTCTGATCCGATGTACTCGCGGGTCAGCGGACGGCTTCACAACGTCGATTCGCTCGAGCGCGAGATCGCCGCGCGCACGCGCAACTTCGACCGCGATCAGCTCGTTGCGAAGCTGCGCGAGCGAGATCTCGCGGCAGGTCCTGTCTATGCCTGTGCGGAGTTGGTCAAGGATCCCGCCTTCATCGCGAGCGGGACTCTGGTTACTCTCGGTCACGGCGAAGTCGGCGCGCGCAAGATCCCAGGCCTGCCGGTGCGCTTCAGCGCGATGGAGCCCGACTTCCGGGGCTCGCCGATGATGGGCGAGCATAGCGACGAAGTGTTAACTGAACTCCTCGGGATGTCATCCGAGGAAATCTCGCGTCTGCGCGAAGCAAAGGTCATAGTCTAGATTTTATGACTGAGGCATCTGCAATTCCCGGTGGAGGGGCGCGTCCCGGCGCGCTCGCAATCTGGTTCCAGGCCATCCGCGCGATGTCGCTGACGGCGGCGGCGATCCCCGTGCTGCTCGGCATGGCGATCGCGGCGCGCGCCGGTTTCTTTGCGCCGCTGCGGCTGCTGCTCGCGCTGGTGGGCGCGATGGCGATCCAGGCCGGGACCAATCTCATCAACGATTACTACGATTATCGAAGCGGGGCCGACCTCGAGCAGTCGCTCGGCCCCAGCATGGTAATCCAGCGCGGCCTGCTCTCCGCCGACCAGGTGTGGTTTGGCGGCGTGGCCGCGTTCGCGATCGGCGCGGCAATCGGCCTCTGGCTGGTTTATCTCGCGGGATGGCCGATTCTGTGGCTCGGCATCCCGAGCGTACTCGCGGGATATTTCTACACCGCGCGGCCGGTCGCGCTCGCGTACATCGCGCTCGGCGAGCTCACGGTCTTCATCTTTATGGGGCCGGTGATCGTGCTCGGCACCTACTTCGTGATGGCCGGGAGTTTTTCGTGGACGGCGCTGTGGGCCTCGATTCCGCTCGGCTTCGTGGTCGCGGGAATCCTGCACGCCAACAATATCCGCGATATCGATACCGACACGCGCCACGGCAAGCGTACGCTCGCAACGATTCTGGGCCGCGCCGGAGCGAATCGCGAGCTCGCCGCGCTCGATATCGCCGCCTACGCGACCGTGCTGATCGCGACCTTCGCGCACAAGCTGCCATGGACGTCACTTGCGGTTTTCATTTCGCTGCCGCGCGCGCTCGATCAGCTGCGAATCGTGATGCGAGAGACTGAGCCGAAGAAGCTCAACCTCGCACTTTTCCGATCGGTTCAACTGCACATGGAATTCGGTCTGCTGCTGATCGTCGCGTTCCTGGTCGCGGCCTTCATGCGGTGGTAAGGCCCTTGCGATGCCAGATATCGAAGTGACCGCAATTCGCCCTGAGCCAACCGAGGCTGATCTGCGCGCGCAGCTTGGGCAAATCGAAACATCGATCGACGCCGGCAACTATCATCCCGGGCCGTGGGACAGGTTCGTGCGCGCGGCGCGCAATCAGCCCGACGACGTGCGCGGCGCGCTCGCGGAAGATGCCAGCCGCGTCAGCCGCAAGCTGCACATGCGCACTGGTCGCGCGACGATGCCGCTCGCGCGGGCGCTGCTGATCGAGGGTGCCGCGACGGTAGGCGGCGCGGTGCTGCTCGCGATCGGCGTCGCGGCAGGCTCCTTCATCTTTGGGCTGCTGGGGGCCGCCGTCTGGACCACAACGTTCCAGCCGCTGGTCAAAGTCGGAACGGGCGCGTGGCTCGGGATCAATTCGGACTACGCGTATCTCGAAGGCAAGGCTGAGCCGCGCTTCAAAATTCGCTTCGGCACCTATCTCGCGCAGCCGCGATGGAAACGAATCGTGTTCCATCTTTCAGGCATCGTCGGCTCGCCACTCGGGCTCGCATGCTCAGCCGCGCTGCTACGGCCGGTACTGCCGGGGACGGCGAAATTCTGCATGGTGATTTTCTGGATCATCAATGCGGTGAACGTGGTCGCGTTCGTTGGCGGATTGATGGGTCATCGCAAGTTGGGCCCTGTGCGCGTAGCGATCTCGAGCGGCGGCGTAGCCGGCGCAGAATCCCGCGAAGCGCTGAATCTGGGCGCGTAATCGACGCCGATTTTGCTCGCGCGCCCTTCCCGCGCCAGTTTTCTCAGAATGGACGGCGCGCAACGCGCCATCTTAGCGGCGGGCAGGGACGCCCGCCCCACTATTTTTCTTCGGGCGCCGCGGGGCTCACGGCAGGGTGGCTTCGCCGGTGATTATTTCTGCTACGTGGCCGGCGACTCTCACGTTGTGGATTTGATCGCCGGTCTTGCTGGCGCGGACGAAGATTTGGCTTGGGCGATTGGCTTCGATGCCTTGCTCGATGAGGACCTGCTCTTCGGGCTGCGCGACTCCGTTGCGGACCATCCAGGCTGCGGTGCATCCTGCCGCGGAGCCCGTCGCGGGATCGTCGCCGCCGATGAATTGCATGCGGGCGTGCAGGCGCGCGGCTTGGTCTTCCACCTCGCGCGTGACGAAGTAGAACGAAAACGCGTCCATCTTTTCGAGGTATGCAGACGCGCGCCGAATGTCGATGCGCAGTGCTTGCACGGCCGCGATGCTCTTTAGCGGAACGATCGAAAAAGGGACGCCGGTGCTGACGGTCTGAATCGGCAGCGACGCGTCGATCACGTCGAGCGCTACGCCTGAGGCCTGCGCGACGTCTTCGGCGCGATGAGTCTGGCCGAACTCCGGTTCTCGCTGCGTCATTTCGCCGAACATCAGTCCGTTGCGATGCTCGAAGTTCACCGGCACCGGTCCGATTTTCAGATCGAGCACGACTCGATTTGCGCTCTGCGCCCTGGCGATCACGTAGGCAGTGCCGAGCGTCGGATGGCCCGCGAATGGCAGCTCTTCGGCGATCGTGAAGATTCGAACCTGCACGCCGCGTTCGCGTTCGAGCGCTGCTTCACGGGGAAAAACGAACGTCGTCTCCGACAGATTCATTTCGCGCGCCAGCGCCTGCATCTCGGCGTCGCTCAGCCCGCGAGCGTCGGTGAAAACGGCGAGCGGATTTCCCGCCAGCGGCGTTGAGCTGAAGACATCGATGGTGACGAATGGATAGCGTCGCATAAGCGCGACTCTATCGGCGCGCTTTGCGCGATTCCACGCACAAACCGCTCAGTCCAAAAGCAGTTTCGGCGGACGCTCTGTGAACTCTTGGCGCAGATGTTCGTAGGTCTCGAGATCATCGACCGTGCGCATCAATCCGCGATGTATCCAGCCGAAGACCGGCAGTCCGCGCGCGACCATCGGCGCGAACAGACCTTGAAAGAGGCTCCACGGCGGCGTTTGCGGAATCAGGTCGAGACACGCCGGCTCGATGACGATGAACCCGCAATACATGTAGTCGCTCGCAGCAGTCTTGAAGTCAGCATCGGGCGGATAGTCATCGTATTCGAGCGGCGAGCGGCGCTTCAGCAGGCGCACCCGGCGGATGCGCGAATCGTTGTCGAGCTCGAAGCGGCTGTAATAGTCGAGGTTCTCGGGGCGATTCAGTCCGATCGTCGCAAGCGCGCCGCGATCACGATGAAACGCGATGACCTTGGCGAGATCGAGATCTAAAATCGTGTCGCTGTTAGCGATCACGAAAGTGTCGTCGCGCAGAAAATCCCTGAGCCCGTTGAGCGGACCGCCGGTGCCGAGCAGGACCGGCTCCGGCGCCCACGTGATATGCAGGCCGAGCTGCGATCCATCGCCCAGCGCGGACTGAAGCTCGCCCGCGAGGTGATGCACGTTCACCGCAACTTCGGTGATGCCGGCCCGCTTCAGCATCGCGAGCGCGTAATGGATGAGCGGGCGCCCGTTCAGATCGAGCATCGGCTTGGGCGTCGTTTCGGTGAGCGGACGCAATCGTTCGCCGACTCCGGCCGCAAGCACCAGAGCCCTCATCGCGAGCGCCGCTGCTCCTCGACGCCGAGCGCGGCGCAGAGCTGAGGAAAGATCGCATGCATGTCGGCGAGCATCCGCCGCGCCTCATCGAGCGCGTGCGGCACGTACTGCGCATAGCCATGCTTGCCGTCGCGTTCGAACATCATGAAGCGCCCGCTCATCTTGAGCGCGTGCTGGATGACTGAGTAACGGTAGCTCATGAAGAAATCGTCGATCCCGATCGTGACGGCCTGCCGCCGCGCGAGTCCCGCATAGTAATAGTCGAGCAGACGGCGCTCCAGGTTCTGCGACACGAGCTGGCCCGTGTCGCGAGTCGTGAGCAGCACCGCGAGATCGTGCGCTCCTGGAGCCATCAGCGCGTCCTGGAAATCGATCACGCGCAGCCGCGGCCCGTCCTGCACGTAGAGATTCTGCCCGTGATAGTCGCGATGCGACAGCACGCGCGGATAGCGATCGAGGCGCTCGGCGAGATCGTCGAGCTCGGCGTAAACCGCGGCCCGATCGCATCCGGGCGCGACTTCCGACAGCGTCAACTCGACAAACTGCGACAGCTCCCAGATGAACAACTTGCGATCGTAGTTGATCGACGACGCGAAGCATCGATGATGAATCCGCCTGGTTCCTTCGACATGAATTTTCAGCAGCTCGTCGATGGCGAGGCGAAACAGGTCGGCGGCGTTCGATGGTACCTGGCGGCACGAGTCGAACACCGAGAGCATGCCCACGTCTTCGACCAGCAGCGCGCGATGAGGATTCGAATGGGCGTAGAGCGCGGGGACGGCGACACCGATCGACGCGAGAAAGCGATGAACATTGATCCAGGGCGGCTCGGGCAACGGCTCGTGGAGCAGCCGCAGGGCGCGCGCGTAGCCGGGCAGATCATCGGGTCCCAGATCGATCACAATCGCGCTCGTCGGCGGCTGCTCTCCATCACCCGCGGCCGACTCGAGATGCAGGCGCCAGAAGCGGCGCGTCGAAAGATCGCCACGCAACAAATCGGCGCGGGAGACCGCTGCGACCGGCCATCGCATCGCGACGGCCTCCGCCGCCCATGTCATCCGGGCCCGATCGTCGGCTTCGCTCACGCTTCGAGTCTAGCGGATGGCACGGAGCGGGTGCACGCGTGCGAAGGCTCGTGCCCCGAGTACTTCGATCGATTGAAATATGCTGAGAAGTGCCGAATCATAGGCTGCGGCTTGATGAATCGTCACGGCCGTGCCGCTATAGTGGGCAGCGCAGGATTTCCATTTGGAAAAGCAGTGCTCATCGGGTAATGATGGTTTGATAAGCGATTCTTTTCGGCGGTCCTCATGACGACGTGGTTTCCAGTGATAGTTACCCTGGCCGTGGCCGGGCTCGTGGTGGGCGTGATGTGCACGCTCAACATGCTCGTCGGTCCCAAGCGCCCCTCGAAAATCAAGGGCGAGGCGTTCGAGTGCGGCAATCCCCCGACCGGCAGCGCGTGGGGCCGTTTTTCGGTGCGCTTCTACCTGACCGCGATCCTGTTTTTGGTTTTCGATGTCGAAGTGATCTTCCTCTATCCGTGGGCGGTCGAGATACGGCAGCTTGGGATGTTCGGGTTCGTCGAGGCGCTGATCTTCATCGCGATTCTCGCCGTGGGCCTGATCTACGCGTGGCAGCGCGGCGCGCTCGATTGGGACTGAGCCAGAGTTACAACTGAATGATTCTCGATAAGGTTAAAGAGCGCTTCGGCGCCGAAGTGCTCGCGAGCGACACCACGCATGGCGAGGAATGGATCGTCGTTGCGCGCGACAAAGCGCATGAGATCCTGCGCGCGCTGCGCGACGAGCCGGGATTCGAATTCAACTTCCTGTCCGACCTGACGGCGGTTGACTGGGATCAGCGCAAGCCGCGCTTCGACGTGGTCTATAACCTCAACTCGCTGACGAAGAACCATCGCCTGCGCCTCAAGGTCAGTATCGACGGCGACGATGCGTGGATTGATAGCGCGATCGATCTGTGGAAGGCGGCCGACTGGCTCGAGCGTGAGGCCTTCGACATGTTCGGCATCCAGTTCCGCGGGCATCCCGATCTGCGGCGGATCCTGCTCTACGATTCGTTCGAGGGCCATCCGCTGCGCAAGGATTACAACTACCAGAAGCGCCAGCCGATCGTTGAAGAGACCGATCCGGTGCTGAAACCGCTGCGCATGTCGCGATAGAAAAATCCGATGCTACCTGCACGCTGGAAAGAAAAAATCGAGGCGTCCGATCCCGCCGACGAGATCATGGAAATCCAGATGGGGCCGTCGCATCCCGCGTCCCACGGCACCATCAAGTTCAATCTCAAGCTCGACGGCGAGCGGATCGTCGATTGCGACGTCGAGGTCGGCTACCTGCATCGCGCGTTCGAGAAGATGTGCGAGCAGGGCACCTGGACGCAATGCTTTCCCTATACCGATCGGCTCAACTACGCGTCACCGCTGATCAACAACGTCGGCTTCGCGCTCGCGGTCGAAAAGCTGCTCGACATCGATCTGCCCGAGCGCGGCAAGTACGTGCGCCTCATCATGAGCGAGATCTCGCGCATCACCGATCACCTGACCTGCCTTGGGATGGCGTCGAGTGAGGTCGGTGCGACGACCGTGGCGTTCTATACGCTCGAAGCGCGCGAGATGCTCTACGACCTGGTCGAGGCGGTGACGGGCGCGCGCCTCACCGTGACGTGGTGCCGCGTCGGCGGCGTCGTTCATGACCTGCCGACGGATTTCAACGATCGCGTGAAGCATTGCTTCGATATGCTCGACAAGGTGCTCACCGATTGTGACGGGCTGTTGTCACGCAACCGCGTCTTCATCGATCGTATGTCCGGCATCGGCATCCTGCCCAAGGAAGACGCGATCTCGTACGCGCTGAGCGGACCGCTGCTGCGCGCGAGCGGCATCGCATACGACGTGCGCAAGGCGCATCCGTACCTCGTTTACGATCGCATGGAATTCGAAGTGCCGCTGGGCGAGCGCGGCGACAACTACGATCGCTTCCAGGTGCGATTCCGCGAGATCTACGAAGCGAAGAAGATCATCGAGCAGGCGCTCAAGCAGATTCCCGAGGGCCCCGTGTCGATCACTGACCCCAAGGTCGTGCTGCCGCCGAAGGAAAAGGTCTACAACTCCATCGAAGGCTTGATGAACCACTTCAAGCTCATCATGGAAGGCATCAAGGTGCCGCCCGGCGAGGTCTACCAGGCCGTAGAAGGCGCCAACGGCGAGCTGGGCTTTTTCGTGGTCAGCGACGGCAGCGGCCGCCCGTACCGCGTGCGGGTGAGGCCGCCCTGCTTCCTCGCGATGAGCGCACTCAACAAAATGTTAAAGGGCCACATGATCGCCGACATAATCACCACCTTCGGCATGGTCAACATGATCGGCGGCGAATGCGACCGCTGATTGGGCAGTCGCCTAAGCTGTTGCCACAAATAATTCTTCGCCGCTGATAATTAACCTCGCCCGCAAAGCGGGAGAGGTCGCGCGGCGGGGCGTTTGCGATTCTTTTTCGCAAGCGCCGTGACGCGCGGATGAGGGTGTAGCGCGCGTAGTCAGGCAGAATGTTAGCGCAGATCTGCTATACGCTCCTGTCGCTGGACCCTCACCCGGATGTAACACAGCATGAACTCAGACTGCGTTCCCTCAGACCTCTCCCGCTTTGCGGGCGAGGTTATTCGCAGAGCGCCAGCAACGTATGGGTCGGTTTCTTCTCAGCTTCGGGATCTTTTCGGAGGGCGTCGATGTCGGGCTATCCCGCGGTTCAATCCGTCGTTATCATCGTGCGCTGGAGACGCTATCGGGCCGCTCAGGATGTCAACCACTGACGCACTACAGGCAAATCAAGTTTCACCGCACCGTGTCCTGATCGTGCTGCTGGGCGCGATTGGCGATGTCGTCCGCGCGCTGCCGCTCGTCGGGCGGATGCGGCGCGCATGGCCCGACGCTCATATCGCGTGGGCGATTGAGCCGAAGTCGCAGGCCGTCCTCGAAGGCCATCCCTGGATAGATGAAATCATCCTCTACGACCGCAGGCGAGCGCCTTTTGACTTCCTGCCATTCCTGAATCGCGTGCGGCGCGGGCACTTCGATCTCGTGATCGATCTGCAGCGCCATTTGAAAAGTGGCGTGACTTCGCGGATCTCGGGTGCGCCGACGCGGTGGGGCTTCGATCGCGCCAACACAAAAGAATTCAACCATCTGTTTTCCACCAAGCAAATTGCGCCGCAGCCGAACATGCGGCTCAAGCTCGAGCAATACCAGGCGTTCGGCGATGCGCTCGGACTGCCGCCCGCGCCGATCGAGTTCGGGCTCGTTGGCTCTGAGAGCGAGCGCGAACGCGCTCATGCGATGCTCGCCGATGCGCCACGCCCTCTGCTCGGCGTGATTCTCGGTTCATCATGGCCGAGCCGCATCTATCCTGCCGAAGAGACTGCGGCGGTCATTCGCGAGTTGACGCATCCTGCCGAAGGATCGCACGCGCTCTTCCCGGTGCTGCTTGGCGGACCGGGCGAGTCGCGCCTCGCCGCCGATGTGATTGCGCATCTCGAGGGTGCGCCGATCCTCAACCTTGTCGAGCGCACGACGCTGCGCGATCTGATCGCGATCTTCGCGGAATGCGCCGCGGCGTTTGGTCCCGATTCGGGTCCGATGCATATCGCGGCCGCCGTCGGATGTCCGATCGTGTCGCTGTGGGGCTCGACCGCGGCGGAGCGCTCGGCGCCGTGGGGCTTCGCGCAGTATGCGCTTAGCGGCGAGATCCCGTGTCATCCGTGCTACCTGCGCGATTGCCCCATCGGCCGCGAATGCATGCATCGCATCGCCACGGCCGACGTGGCCTTAACGATCAGGCGGGCGATCGCCGATCGCGGCGCGTCGATTCACGCCGAGGCCGAGCGATGATCTCGCGCCGCGCAATTGAACGCGACGGATGGCGTTTCGTCGTGCCCGGCCTCGATACGCCTGCCGCTCGCGAAGCGCTTATCGGGTTGGCGCTCGAAGCCACGGCGGGGCGCGGACAGTTGGTCCGCCGCACGCTGAACGCAGCGACGCGCGTGGTCGAGTTTGCCGACGATTCCGGGATGCGCTGCGACGCGTTCATCAAGGTCTTCGATTCGCCGCACGGAATCGGCGCGCTGAAACGCAAGTTCCGCGGCTCGCGCGCGCTGCATCTGGCGCGAATCGAGACGGAACTCAACGCCAACGGCATCAACGCGCCCGAGGTTCTGCTCGTCGCGACCGAGCGAATTGGCGGCCGCGAGATGGTCGTGACGCGGCGTGCCGAGGGCCTGCTAGCTGCGCGTCACATGGGACCGTATCGCGAATCGCTCGCGCGCAAGCGCGCTGTCTTGCATATGCTCGGCATCGCAGTCGCCCGGATGCATCGCGCGGGCTTCGTTCACGGCGACCTCACACCGTTCAACGTCGTCGTGGCGCCGGGAGCGCCGCTGCGAATCGTTTTCATCGATCACGAACGCACCAGCCGCTCGCGCTCGATCCGATGGCGCCCGCGCCTGCGCAATCTGGTCCAGCTCGGCCACTACGACGTTCCAGGCTTGACGAATATGGATCGGATGCGCGTATGGAAGAGCTACGCCGCCGAGATTGGCGCTTCGCCCGCGGTCCGGCGGCGGATGCTCGCGATGCTCGCGGCGCGGGTCAAGCGTGACGGCGGCCTCGCACCGGCGCATCCAACACCGATGGTTACTCCCGCGAAACTGCAGGAGGGCAATGCCCGAGCCAGTTAAAATCTCGGTCGTTATCCCCGTCTTCAACGAGGTCGAAACCATCGGCAAGGTCATCGACCGCGTGCTGAATTGCGGCTTCGACGTGGAAGTGATCGTCGTTGATGATGCCTCGACCGACGGCACGCGCGACTTCCTCGGCACCTTCGAACATCCGCGCGTGCGATGCTTCTTTCACAGCGTCAATCGCGGCAAGGGCGCGGCGCTCAGGCTCGGCTTCGCCGCGGCGACCAATCCTTACGTGTTCGTGCAGGACGCCGACCTCGAATACGACCCGCGCGACTATCACCTGATGATCGGCCCGCTGCTCGATGGCCGCGCCGACATGGTTTACGGCTCGCGATTTTTGGGCGGGCCGCATCGCGTGCTGCTCTTCTGGCATTTCTTGGGCAACCGGCTCGTGACGCTTGCCTCGAACATGGTGAGCGACCTCAACCTGAGCGACATGGAAACCGGGATGAAGGCCTTCGTGCGCGCGAAGCTCGCCGCGCTCAAGCTCTCGGCGAACCGCTTCACCTTCGAACCCGAGATCACGGCCAAGGCCGCGCGCGCGAGATGGCGAATCTACGAGGTGCCGGTTTCGTATTCGGGCCGCACGTATGAAGAGGGCAAAAAGATCGGCTGGCGCGATTCGATCACTGCTTTCGGCGCGATTCTCTACTACCGGTTTTTCGATTGAGCTCGCCCGGACATCATGAAGCCGCGGCGGCGCATGGCGATTGCGATGTCGCGAGAGGCGCGCCGCATCCGCTCAGAATTGCGGGCGTCGATCCCGAGCTGCGCTTCGCCGGCGGTGAGACGCAGGTAATGGCGCTCACGCGCGAGCTGGTGCGCCGCGGGCATCAAGCGGAGATCATCTGCAATCACGCGGGGCGGCTCTGGGAGCGGGCGCGCGCCGAGGGAGTCGTTTGTTATCCGCTCAAGATTCGCAACGCGATCGACATTAGCGCCGCACTCCGTCTCCGCGCGATCCTGAGCGTTGGCGGTTTCGACGTCGTGCACTTTCACACCTCGCGTGCGCACGCGATGGCGCCGTTCGTGCGCGGATGCGCACCCGTGGCGATCGTGACGCGGCGCATGGATTACAGGCCGAATCGGATGCTGGCGCCGTTCCTTTACGGCCGCGGTGTCGATCGCACGATCGCGATCTCATCGGCCGTGGCGGATTCGCTCGTCGATGTTGGCGTGGCGCGATCGAGGATCACGATCGTTCCGAGCGGCGTCGATACCGAATATTTTCGGCCGCCGACCGCTGAGCAACGCGCCCGCGCCCGCGAGACGTTGGGCATCGACGCTCATACGATCGCGATCGGCGCGGTCGGTGCGCTCGAGGAACGCAAGGGCCAGCGTTGCCTGCTGCGCGCGATCGCCTCGATCTCCGACGCAAATGTCCGATGCTTCATCGCGGGCGATGGCTCGATTCGATCCGAACTCGCAGCGGAAGTGGCAAAACTCGGATGCGGCGACCGCGTGTCGATGCTCGGCCGGGTCGAGGACCCGCGTGCGATTCTGTGGGCGCTCGATATCTTCGCGATGCCATCGATTCTCGAAGGCCTCGGCGTCGCGGCGCTCGAGGCAATGGCCTGCGGCTTGCCGGTCGTCGCGAGCAAAACAGGCGGTCTCGCGGAGCTGGTCGAGGATGAAAACACCGGGCTGCAGGTCCCTCCTGCTGACACAAACGCCCTCGCCGCGGCTCTGTCGAGCCTCTTGAACAACCCCGACCGGAGGCGGCAACTTGGAATGAACGCTAACGCGCGTATCGCAAAGGAATACTCGATGACGGCGATGGCCGAACAAACACTCGAAGTTTATCTCGAATGTTTGCGCGACAAGGGCAAGGTGGGCTGAGATGCGAAGCATGACAGGCTTCGGCCGCGGCGTGGTCGAGCGCAATGGAACGCGCGTCACCGCAGAGGTCCGCGCGCTCAACCAGAGATTCTTCGAGCTCAAAGCGGTGCTGCCGCGCGGATGGGGCGAGCAGGAAGCCGAAATCCGCAAGCTGGTGCAGGCCGTCGTCGCGCGCGGCCGCGTCGAGCTGTTTATCAAGGCCGTCGCGCTCAAGCCGCCGCGGGCGCGCCTCGAGGTCAACGAAAATCTCGCTAACCTCTACGTCAAGGAGCTGCGCCGCGTCGGCAAGAATCTCAAGCTTAACGGCGAGCTCAGTATCGAAGTCATTTTGAATCGGCCCGAAATTTTTCACGTCGTCGAAGAGGAGAGCGAGCCCACGCACGCGATCGAGCTCGGGATGAAGGCGCTGAAAGACGCGCTGAAGCACCTCGAGGCCGAGCGCGTGCGCGAAGGACGCAGTCTGCACAAGGACTTTGCAACGCGTATCGACGCGATCAGCTCGGCGATTCCCAAAATTGAACATCTCGCCGAGAAGACCCGCGCCGATATCCGCGCCAATTTCGAAAAGCGCGTGCGCGAGCTGCTCGCCGAGTTGCCGGTCAACGAGAAGCGGCTTTACGAGGAAGCTTCATCGGCATCGCAGCACGGCGATATCACCGAGGAACTGATTCGGCTGCGCACGCATCTCGACGGCCTCAAGACGCTGCTCAAGCGCAAGGGTCAGGTCGGCAAGTCGATCGAGTTCCTGCTCCAGGAAATCAATCGCGAAGTGAATACGATGGGCTCCAAGTCGCAGAGCGCGGCGCTCTCGCAGGTGACGGTCGAGGTCAAGGCGGAGGCGGAGAAGATGCGCGAGCAAGTGCAGAACGTCGAGTAGCCTTGTCATATAAAACGCCATTTGCAATGCTCCGCCCGCTCGGTTAGCCTTGAATGATAGATGCTTCCTTGCCGCAACGACGCGGTATAATTTTCATTCTCTCGGCCCCGTCCGGCGCCGGAAAAACGACAATTTCGCGCGCCGCACGCAAGCAAATCGCGGGTCTGGAGGCATCGGTTTCGTTAACCACGCGCAAGCCGCGCGAGGGCGAAGTCGCAGGTATTGACTATCGATTCGTGAGCGACGACGAGTTCAAACGTAAGCTGGGCGCGAACGAACTGGCGGAGTGGGCCCAGGTTTTCGATTCCTCTTACGGCACGCCGCGCGAGCCGCTCGATGCTGCGGTCGATTCCGGCACCGACATCCTGCTCGATATCGATATCCAGGGCGCGCAGCAGATTCGCGAGATCTATCCCGACGACGCCGTCACGATTTTCGTCCTGCCGCCCAGCTTCAAGGATCTCGAGGGCCGCCTGCGTGGCCGCGGCACCGAAACCGAGGACAAAATCCAGCATCGGCTGGATCGTGCGCGCGAAGAGGCGCTCGCGTATCCCGAATACGACTACCTGATTATTAACGAGCACGTCGAAGAATCGCTCGCCCGCCTCGCAGCGATCGTCGCCGCCGAGCGGATGAAGGTCGCGCGGCTGCGCACGGACTTTGAACCGTGGAAGAGTTAGCGCAAGCTCAAAGTCTGCCTGACCATCTCGACGAGCTCCTGCGGCTCGTCCAGTCCTACAATCCTTCGGCTGATTTCGATCTGATCCGCCGCGCTTACGATTACTCGGCGCGGATGCACGTCGGGCAGAAGCGCGATTCCGGCGAGCCCTACGTCATTCATCCGCTGAACGTCGCGATGATAATCGCGCGGCTCAAGCTCGACGTGCCATCGATCGTGACGGGACTGCTTCACGACGTCGTCGAAGACACCGGTGTTTCACTGACCGAAGTGCGCGAGCTCTTCGGCGCCGAAGTCGCGCAACTCGTCGATGGCGTCACGAAGATCTCCAAAGTCAGCTTCCAGAGCCGCGAAGAGAAGCAGGCCGAGAATTTCCGCAAGATGGTCATCGCGATGGCGCACGACATCCGCGTCGTGCTCATCAAGCTCGCCGATCGCCTGCACAACATGCGCACGCTCGAGCATCTGTCGCCCGAGCGCCAGCATGAGATCGCGCGCGAGACGATCGAGATCTACGCCCCGATCGCGCATCGCCTCGGTATCTACTGGCTAAAATCCGAGCTCGAGGATCTCTCGTTCCGCTACCTCAACACTTCCGCCTACGGGACGCTCAAGGCCTACGTCGCCAAGACGCGCAAGGAGCGCGAGGAATATATCGCGGCGGTGATCGAAATCCTGTCGCGGCGCCTGCTCGAATCAGGAGTGAAAGCGGAAGTCACCGGACGGCCCAAGCACTTCTACTCGATACATTCCAAGATGCAGGAGATGGGGCTCAGCTTCGAGGAGATCTACGACCTCGTCGCCTTTCGCATCATCGTCGATACCGTGCGCGAATGCTACGAAGCGCTGGGCGTCGTGCACGCGAACTGGAAGCCGGTGCCCGGGCGCTTCAAGGATTACATCGCGCTGCCCAAGGTCAACATGTACCAGTCGCTGCATACGACGGTGATCGGGCCGCGCGGGCAGCGGATGGAAGTGCAGATTCGCACGCGCGAGATGCACAAGGTGGCCGAGGAAGGCATCGCCGCGCATTGGAGCTACAAGGAAGGCAACTCCAAGGAGATGCGCGAGACCGAGCGTTTCGCATGGCTCCGCCGGCTCATCGAATGGCAGCAGAATCTCAAGGACCCGCAGGAGTTTTTATCGACGGTCAAGGACGACCTTTTCCCCGAGGAGGTTTTCGTCTTCACGCCCAAGGGCGACGTGCTCGATTTTCCGCAGGGCTCGACCGTCATCGACTTCGCATATCGAATCCATTCGCAGGTTGGTAACCATCTGTCAGGTGCGCGGGTGAACGGCAGGATGGTGCCGCTGCGCTACAAGCTTAAGTCGGGCGACACCGTCGAGGTCCTCACCTCGGAGCGGCAGACGCCGGGTAAGGATTGGGCGAACTACGTCGCGACGGCGCGCGCCAAATCGCGCATCCGGCAATGGCTTCGCCAGCAGCAGGCGGAGCGCTCGCGCGATCTCGGAATCTCGCTACTCGATCGCGAGCTCGAACAGCTCAAGCTCACCGTGCATCAGCTGCGCGCCGATCATCGATTCGAACCCGTGCTCAAGGAGTTCTCGCAGCGCGACGTCGAAAGCCTGCTCGCGGCGGTGGGTTACGGGCTGGTCACGCCGACCCAGGTGCTGAATAGGGTTCTCACGCCCGATGAGATCAAGGCTTATCGTCACGAGAAAGCGCCCTCCGACGCGCCGGCGCAGAAGGATCGCGCATCGCGTGAGCTGCGCCGGGCGGCTTCAGGAGCGGTCGTGGTGTCAGGCGTCGGCGACATGATGGTGCGCTTCGCCAAGTGCTGCAATCCGCTTCCGGGCGAGGCGATCACCGGATTCATCACGCGCGGGCGCGGCGTCACGGTCCACGTCGCGGGATGTCCGCACGCGCTGAACACCGATCCGCAGCGGCGCGTCCCGGTGGTCTGGAAAGACGGCGAAGAAGAGCCGCGCCCGATTCGCCTCGAAGTGCTGTCCGTCGATCAGCCGGGATTGCTCGCCGCGATGACGAAGGCGATCGCGTCCGCCGGCGTGAACATCTCGACCGCCGAAGTGAAAACGCGCGGCGCCGATGGGCGCGCGCTGGCAGTATTCGAAGTGAGCGTCAGCAGCGCGCGCCAGCTCAACAACCTGATGAACTCGATCGGCGCAATCGACGGCGTGATGCGAGTAGCCCGCCTCGGCCAGCAAAACGGCCACCGCTACTGAGTATTTCAGCCGCGCTCATCGAAATAGCCAGTCAAATCTCTGTCTTGCCGAAAATGTTTCACGTGAAACATTGATATTTCAGGATGAACTATTCATCCTTGTTCTGAAATCCAGAGTATGTATTCGACCACAATGCGAAGTGACTATTCGCAAGATTCCACTCAATCCCGCTCCTTCAAAATCCCTCTCCCCGACCAGGGAGAGGTCGGCGCGTCGCGTAGCGACCAGTGAAAAACGCGGTGCCGGGTGAGGGTCGTCCGGATTCTTTTTGCCGATAACGGCGAATGGGAATACCCTCACCCTAGCCTCTCCCTGGTCAGGGAGAGGGGACCAGAGAGAGCGTCAGGGGAGGGGAGATTCGATGAAGAAGCTGATTCAGACTAATGAAGCGCCGGCGGCGATTGGTCCTTATTCACAGGCGATCGATACCGGCACAACGATTTTCTGCTCGGGGCAGATCGCGCTCGATCCGCGCAGCGGCACGCTTGTCGACGGTGGAATCGAGCACGAGACGCGGCGCGTGCTCGAGAATATCCGCGAAGTGCTGGCGGCGGCCGGTCTCTCGCTCGTCGACGTTATCAAGACCACGATCTTCTTGGTCGACCTCTCAGAGTTCGACATCGTCAATCGCGTTTATGGCGAACATTTCAGCGCTCCATACCCCGCGCGCTCAACCGTCCAGGTCGCCGCACTCCCCCGCAAAGCCAGAGTAGAAATCGAAGCCATCGCCGCGAAACGCGGCTAAGCAAATTCTCAGTATTCAGCGAAATGCTCGGCGCACTAACTTCCCTTCCCGCACGGGAAGGGGATCAGAATCGATACCGAGAATTAGATGTGATTAGTCAGTGCCGGCAGGCGGAATAGGCGCTGGGTGTTGGTGACTACCAGATTACTGAGAGCCGGCGGATCGCAGTGGCGGGTTTGGGCTAGCGCCTCGAAAGTCTTCACTACGAATGAGGGTTCGTTGCGTTTTCCGCGGTAGGGGATGGGTGCGAGATAGGGCGAATCGGTTTCTACCATCAGGCGGTCGTCTGGGACTATCGCGGCGGCCGCGCGGATTTGGCCGGCGTTGCGGAAGGTCAGAATTCCCGAGAATGAGATGTGGAAGCCGAGCGCGAGGAATTCGCGCGCGGCTTCGGCGTTGCCGGTGAAGCAGTGGATCACGCCGCCGGCCGCCGACATTCCGCATTCGCGCACGATCTCGACGAGGCGCCGCTCGGCGTCGCGGCAGTGAATGACAATCGGCAGTTCGAGTTCGTTTGCGAGCTTGAGATGGCGGCGCAGCGATTGTTCCTGCGCCTCCTGCGGCGAATGCTTGTAGAAAAAATCGAGGCCGCTTTCGCCGATGGCGACTACGCGGTATGACTTCGCGAGGTCGCACAGCGCCGCGAAGCGTTCGTTGGTCGCATCCTTGGCGTCGTGCGGATGCACGCCGACAGCGGCGAAAACGTTGGCGTGGCTCTCGGCGATCTTGACTGTCAGTTGATCGTTTTCGATTGGTCCGATCGCGCCGACCGAGACCATCTGCACCACACCCGCCTCCGCCGCGCGCGCGAGGACGCCTTCGACATCGTCGCGCAATTTCGCATCCGCGAGATGACAGTGGCTGTCGATCAGCGGCAGCACCGTTATTCCTTGGCTTTTTCGATACGCGGGAAGAGTGGCGTCGCAGGCTTCACGCGATGCCCCAGCTTGATGCCCTGACCGAACGGCGCATGCGCTGTCGCTTCATCGCAATTCAGCAAGTCGAGAATCCTTTGCGATGTCACGGGCATGAATGGCTCGAGCGTATCAGCGACAACCCGCAGTCCTTCGAGCAAGTTCGCGAGAATCTGCGCGACGCGAGGGAGCTGCGCCGGATCTTTCGCGATCGTAAACGGCGCCGTCGCCACGATGTACTTGTTGGCCGCATCGAGCGCCTGCCAGATCGCTTCGAGCGCGCGATTGAAGGCGAGCTCGTCGACGAGCGGATTGGCTCTGGAAGCCGTCGTGGCGAATACCTCGCACAGCGCTGTATCCTGCGAATCGCTGCCCGCGCCGGGCGTCGCCGTCACTTCGCCCTGGAAGTAGCGCGCCGCCATCGAGAGCACGCGGCTGGTGAGATTGCCTAGATCGTTGGCGAGGTCTGAGTTGTAGCGCTCGATTATTCGATCGTCGGAGAAATCGCCGTCGAGGCCGTATGTCACTTCGCGCAGGAAAAAAAAGCGCAGCACATCGGGACCATAGGTGCGCTCGTAGCTGACCGGATCGCCGATATTGCCCGCGCTCTTGGAAAATCGCGCGCCGCCGAAATTCAGAAAGCCGTGCACATTGAGACGCCGGTAAACGGGCAACTGCGCTGCCATCAAGATCGCGGGCCAGTACACCGCGTGAGTCTTCAGGATGTCTTTGCCGATGAAATGCTCGGTTACCGGCAGTATCTGACTCAGCGCGTCGTCGCTGTTATCTGGCAGTTCACTCAGGTAGGCCCAGAAGGCGTCGTACCAGACGTAGGTCACGTACTTGTTATCGAACGGCAGCTCGACGCCCCAATCAAGCCGCGACTTGGGCCGCGAGATGCAGAGGTCTTCGAGCGGCTCGGCGAGCATCTGCAGCGCTTCGTTGCGATAGCGCTCGGGCCGGATGAATCCTGGAGTCTGCGCGCGCTTCAGAATTTCGGCGCGGAACTTCTCGAGCTTGAGGAAGTAGTTGCCCTCGCGAATTAGTTCGACGGGCGTGTTATGCGTCGGGCAGATGTTGCCCGGCAGCAGTTCCTTCTCGGTGTAGAAGCGCTCGCACCCGACGCAGTAAAGGCCCTCGTAATCCTTGAAGTAGATATCGCCGCAATCGAAGGTGCGCTGGAGCATCCGCTGCACCAGCGCCTCGTGCACGGGATCGGTGGTGCGCACGAATATGTGATCGCTGATATTGAGGCCCTTATGAGCCTCGCGAAAGAACACCGCGATCTTGTCTGAGAATGCTTTCGGCTCGAGTCCTGCCTTGCTCGCGGCGTCGCGATTTTTCTGGCCGTGCTCGTCCGTGCCGGTGACGAACGTGACATTCTGTGTGCCGAGCTTGCGCCGTTGATAGCGTACGAACGTGTCGGTGCACAGGTACTCGTAGGCGTGGCCGATATGCGGCGGCCCATTGCTGTAGGTAATCGCGGTCGTGATATGAATGCGATCGGCCATCGAACCCAAAAGAATATCTAGCGCGCCGATGCGAGGCGACTACTGATTCTGCCGCGCCACGAGATCTTCGAGCGTCGCCTCGACCATCCCGCCTTCGCCGTCGAGTTGGATGAACACCGTCTGCTTCAGAATGTTCTGGCGCACGACCTTGCCGTCGCCATGCACGCTCTGCACCCGCTTGCCGATATTCGGGATGTTGCGCTTGAGCTCGGTGTAGGTCGCGTATTCGTAGCGCAGGCAGCACTTGAGCCGCCCGCACATCCCGGCCAGGCGCGAGGGATTCAGCGCGAGGCCCTGCTCGCGCGCCATCTTGACCGTGACCGCCTCGAAGTCGCGCAGCCACGACGAGCAGCACAGCTCACGCCCGCACGGGCCGAGGCCGCCCGTCACCTTGGTCTCGTCGCGCGCGCCGATCTGTTTCATCTCGACGCGCACGCGCAGCGTGTTGGCGAGATCGCGCACCAGGTCGCGAAAATCGATGCGGCCCTCGGCAACGAAATAGAAAACCACCTTGCGCAGATCGAAGGTGTACTCGGCGCTCACCAGTTTCATTGCGACGGTGCGCTCGCGGATTCGCTCGAGGCATAGCTGTCGTGCGCGCGCCTCGCGCGCGATCACTTCTTCCTCGATGCGCAGGTCGTCCTCGCTCGCGACGCGCACGATCGGCCGCACGCCAGAGAGATCAAGCGTAAGCGCCGCTTCGTGCGGCTCGATCTCGACGGTGCCGACGCGGGTGCCGTTTTCGGATTCGACCAGCACGCGATCGCCGCGCCGGAGCGGGTAATCGCTCGCGAGGTAGCTCGAAAGATGGCCCGTCTTCTGCAGGCTGACGCCGATTATTCTCGGCTGTTCGATTCCGCCTTCGAATGGATCAATATCCGGCACTAGTTTTCACCCCGAATCGCCCGGCCCGCCGAAACCCACCATTGCTCGGCCTGCAGCCGCGAATTCGCCATCGCCTCGACCGCTTCAACCGCGCGCACCGCGCCGTCAAGGCAACTCACAATCGCGTCGAGCGGCAGCTTGTCGGCGAGGGCCTTGTTCGATGCCGCCTCGACGCCAGCGTCGGCGCCAAGCAGCTTGTAGCATAGTATTTCTTCGAGCAGTCGCGCGAGCAGCTCGAAATTGGCCGCGGCCTGGTCGCGATTGGCAAAGAACTCCTGCGCGAGCGCCTGCGCGCGGACGAAATCCATCGAATTGGCGTTGGCAACCGCACTCAGGAGCTCCTTGATCGGCGGCTCCTCGCCGCCTGCCAGCGCGATCGCACGGGCGGCGCTGCCGCGCGCGAGCCGCGCAAGTGCCGCGGCGCGCTCGCGGCTCGCGATTCCGCGCGCAGCGAGGATTTGCTCGATGTCGCCCGGCGCCAGCGCGCCGAATCTCACCGGGCGCATCCGCGAGCGAATCGTGTCGAGCAGCGCCCGCTCGCTGGCAGTTACCATGAAGATGATCGTCTGGCCCGGCGGCTCCTCAAGAGTTTTCAGCAACGCGTTCTGCGCGGGCAAGTTGAGCGTCTCGGCGTCGTCGATAATCGCGACGCGCCTTGGGCTGCGCGAGGGCCGGATACCGAGCTGAGCGATCAGGTCGCGCACTTGCTCGATGAGCACGTCGGTGCGGCCGGGAGGCTTCGCGATGTAGTTGAAATCTGGATGCACGCGGGTCGCGATCTGGATGCACGCCGAACAGCAATCGCATCGCGGCGAGGGCGTGGCGGCGGCGCGGCCGCGCACCGATTGCGTGGCGCCGATCCGCACCGGGCAATGCTCCGGCGTGCAGCAGAACTTCGCGCCCGGTGAGCGCTCGCACAACAGGCCGTGCGCGAGGCTTTCCGCAACCAGAGCCTTGCCGACGCCGCGTGGCCCCGAAAACAGGTACGCATGCGATGGGCGCGTGCGCAGCTCGTCGAAGAGCCGCGAGGCCAGCTCGCGATGGCCGCGCAGGCCGTCTAGAGGCATCGCTGGATGAGCGCGTCGACGACGCGCTTGATTTCGGCGGTGACCGTTTCGCGCTCGCGATCGGCGTTGATGATCGTGACGCGATTCGGTTCGGCGGCGGCGATCACGAGGAAGCCGTCGCGCACCTTGCGATGAAACTCGTTGCGCTCGCTTTCGAAACGATCCGCGCCGCGCGCGCCGTGTTTGGCGCGAGTGCGCGTGCGCTCGAGTCCGGTCTCTGCGGCGAGGTCGAGCACGATCGTGAGATCGGGCTTCAGGCCGTCGCTCGCGAGCCGATTCAGCTCGCCGAGCAGCTTCAAATCGAAGCCGCGGCCGTAGCCTTGATACGCGGTGGTCGAATCGGAGTAGCGATCGCAGATTACGATCTCGCCGGCTTCCAAGGCGGGCCGGAGCTTCTCGCGCACGTGCTGCGCGCGATCGGCGAGTACGAGCAGCAGCTCGGCGGAGACGTCGAGCCTGACCGCGGGATCGAGAAAGATCGCGCGAATCGTTTCGCCCGCGCGCGTACCGCCGGGCTCGTGGGTGACGATCGCGCTGCGGCCCGCGGCGCGGAGCGCGTCGGCGAGGATCGCCGCCTGCGTGGTCTTGCCCGAGCCCTCGACGCCTTCGAGGGTGATGAACAGTCCGCGCGCCATCAGCCGCCAAAATACCAGTGCGTCAACTGCGGCTGAAAGAGCGTGTAGATTCCGGCCGCGATCGCGAGGAATGGGCCAAACGGAACTTCGGTTTTCAGAATCGATACGTCGGCGTCGGTCTTTTCGAGCTCGGGATTGGCCGGCGGCGCAGTTCCCTTGTCATTGGAAAGTGCGCTCGCGACGCCGCCGACGACGCCGAAGATCGAGCCGAAGAAAAGCGTGAACACGACGCCGATCCATCCGAGAAAGGCGCCGATCATTCCGAGCAGCCACACGTCGCCCATGCCGATACCCTCGTGGCCGCGCACGAGCTGGTAGAGCTCGCCGGTGAGGAACAACACGCCGCTGCCGATCACGAGGCCGAGCAGCGCGCCGCCGAGTCCAATCTCCGGCATCAGGAGCCACGAGGCGACGAGACCGATGACCATGCCCGGGAACGTGATCACGTGCGGCACGATGCGCCAGTCGTAGTCGATCATCGCGACGATCCACAGCGCCGAGCAGAGGATGAAGCGCGCGATCGCGCTGCCGAGCGGGAACATCAGGAACAGGAAGAGCGCCGTAACGGCAAGTGAGATTTCAGCCAAGAAATGGCGGAATGAAATCGGCGCACCGCACATCAGGCAGCGCCCGCGCAGTCCGATGTACGCTAGGATCGGGATATTCGCCCAGAACGGCAGCGCGCGCTCGCAGCTCTCGCAATACGAGCGCGGCGAGACGATCGAAACTTCGCGCGGCAGCCGCCATGCGACAACGCTCACGAAGCTGCCCACGCTCGCGCCGAGCAGGAACGCGATCGTGCCGCCCACCCACACCGGAATCTCGTCCATGCAGTCCCCCTACGACTTCGCCGCGGCCGCCACGCTCACCACGACCGTGCGCTCGCGCGGGCCGTCGAACTCCGCGAGCATCACGCCCTGCCAACGTCCCAGCCGGAGCTTGCGGCTCTCAACCGGGACATTGATCGACGTGCCGAGCATGACAGATAGGATGTGCGCCTGCGAATTGCCCTCGCTATGGCGAAAGCCGCCGTCGCGCGGCACGAGATACTCGAAATGCTTGAGCATGTCGGTCGTAACGTCGGGATCCCAGTTCTCCGACACGATCACGGCGCAGGTCGTATGCGGGACGAACAGGTTGCAGAGGCCCGACGCCGCGCCGATCTTGCCGAGCGCGTCGTTCACGTCGCCCGTGATATCGACGAACTCGGCGCGAGCGTTGGTTTTTACCCGAATCTCGATCACGCAGATGAAATTTTATGTTCGCCGCGTTCCGACCGCTATCGCGACGCGATCGCTATTTGCCGGGACCACAGAGCTGCATCGTCAGATCATATGTCGCGCGTACGCCGCGATTGAGGTTGTCGATCGACAAGCGCTCGTTGTCGCCGTGCACGCGCTCCATCTCCTCCGGCGCGAGGATGATCGGCACGAAGCCGTACGATGGCACGCCGTGCGCGCGCAGGAATCGCGAATCGGTGCCGCCGGTCGTCATCCAGGGAACGACGCTCGCGTCTTTGAAGTCCTTGGCGGCGACCGCTTTGATCGCATCCCAGGCCTCCCCGCTGGTCGGCGAAGGCTCGGCGTCGTCGGGCTTCTGCAGCACGTCGATCGCGATCCGATCGTCGTTGCCCATCAGCTCGTGAAGATGCTTCAGGAACGCATCGGAGTCGGTGCCGGGCAGGAGCCGGCAATCGAGTCCCGCCTCAGCTTCCGACGGCACTACGTTCACCTTGTAGCCCGACTTCAGCATCGTGAGCGAAATCGTATCGCGCATCAGAGCCTGGATATCGTACGGCGCGAGCGGTCCGCGCGCCGCGAAGTCCGCCATATAGGGCCATCCGAGATGCGCCAGCTCGAACGAGGTGGGGAAGCTCTTGGACTCTGCGACGGTCGCCATCGCCTCGGCGAAGATCGGCGTGATTCGCCACGGCGGCTGATTCTCGGCGACGTTGTGCAGCGCGTTGATCAAAATGAGATTCGGATTGTCGGGCCGCGGCACCGAGCCGTGACCCGCGTGGCCCGTGGCCGTCACGTGCATCCAGAAAACGCGCTTCTCCGACACCGCGACGAGGAACGTCGTGCCGGAAGTGCCGAGCCATCCGGGCTCGGCGCCGCCGCCCTCGTTGATCGCGAAGGCGGGATCGATCGCGTCCCAATGATTCTTCACCATCCATTCGGCGCCGTTCGCGCCGCCCGCTTCCTCGTCGGGATTCACCATCATCTCCACCCCGCGGCTGAGCGGAATGTTCTGACGCTTCAGCGCGAGCAGCGTCATCAGGGCCATGATGCCGTGGGCCTTGTTGTCGATGGCGCCGCGTCCCCACACGAAGCCCTCTTCGAGATCGGCGCTGAACGGAGGATGAAACCAGTTCGAGGCGATCGCCGGCACGACGTCGGCATGCGACATCAGTAGCAGCGGTTTCTTGCCCTCGGGACCGCGCAGCTTGGCGACCAGCGAGACCATCCCGGGTTTGCTTTCGAAGACCGTGTTCTCGATTCCTTCCTTGTCGAGGATTTGCTTGAGGAACGCGATCGCGGCGGTGGTGTTGCTGGGAGGATTGGTCGTGTCGAATTGCAGATAGGTTCGGAAGTAGCCGAGGGCTTCGTCGTTGAGCGCTTTCCAGTCGAGAGCTTGCGTTGGCTGCGGCGCGGATGCATCGGCGCTGAACGCGGGAGCAACGCTGAAGATCGCGAGCGCGATCGCGCACGCGGACATGAGGATCGTAAGTCGCGCGCGGCGTCGTTGATTCATGCGGGTCTCCTCGCGATACGTTCGGTTCATCTTCAGCGCTGGCACTTCGGGCAGTAGAAGCTCGCGCGCTGGCCCACGACGACGTTGCGAATCGGCGTGCCGCAGACGTAGCACGGTTCGCCGTCGCGGCCGTAAACTTGGAGTTGTTTTGCGAAGCGGCCGGGCTGGCCTTCGGAATCGCGATAGCTGCGGAAGGTGGTGCCGCGGCTGCCGATCGCGGCGCGCAGGATCACGGGCGTCGCCGCGACGATTCGCTCGAGCTCGTCGCGTTTGACCTTGCCGGCGCGCCGCGTCGGGCGGACTTTCGCGCGAAACAGGATCTCCGACGCGTAGATATTGCCGATACCGGCGACCACGCGCTGGTCCATGATCAGATTTTTGATCGCGACTTTCTTGCCGCGCGCTTTCGATGCGAGGTAGTCGGCGTTGAATTCGCGCGACAGCGGCTCGGGGCCGATCCCACGCAGCTCGGCGAGGCTCGCCAGCTCGGCGCGCGCCACCGCCATCATCAGGCCGAAGCGGCGCGGGTCGTTGTAAACGAGATTAGTGCCGTCGTCGAGCGCGAGCGTGACGTGATCGTGCTTGGCGTCGAATTCGTCGTCTTTGAAGTCGCGTCCGCGATGCGTCAGGCTGCCGCTCATGCCGAGATGGGTCAGCAGCGTCATCTCGCCGGCGAGCTCGAGCATCAGGTACTTGGCGCGGCGCGTGATGTCGTCGATGCGGCGGCCGGCGAGCGCCGCGGCAAAATCGGCGGCGACGCGGCGGCGCAGGCGCGGCTCGGTCACGCGAACCTTCGTGATCGTGCGGCCCACGGCAGAGCGATGCAGGATGCGGCGGAGCGATTCGACTTCAGGCAGTTCAGGCATCAGCGGTTATCGAGAGTGATTAGATCGCCGCGCATCGCGCGCGCAAGGCTTACGAACGCGCCGACCGCGAGAGTCTCGGCGCGCGCGCTCGGGTTGATACCGGCGTCGTTGAGCGCGGCGTCTATCTTCGTTGGCTCGATCGACAACGCGCCGATGAGAGAATTGCGAATCGTTTTGCGCCGCGCCGCGAACGACGCGCGCACGACAGCGAGCACGGCGCGCTCGTCGCTCGCCTCGAAGGGCCGAGGGTTCAGCGGTACGAAGCGCAGCACTTCGGCATCGACCTTGGGCCGCGGATGGAAGCTGCCGGCTGCGACGATGAAGTGCGCATCGATTCGCCAGTAGAGCGCGGTGTACACCGTCAGCGCCGAGTAAGCGTCGTCGCCCGGGCGGGCGCGAATCCGCTCGGCGACTTCGCGCTGAAACATCAGGACCAGCCGCTTGAACATCATGGCGTCGTCGCAGAGCTTGCGCAGAATCGCGGCGGCGACGTTGAACGGCAGGTTGCCGATCGCAATGGCCGGTGCGGGAAGCTCCGACGCCAGATCGATCTCAAGGAAGTCGGTGTTGAGCACGTGCACGAGATCGATCTCGGCGAAGCGATCGACGAGCCGCTGGGCGAGACGCGGATCGAGCTCGATCAATGTCAGCTTGCCGATCGGCTGCTCGACGATTCTTTCGGTGAGGATGCCGAGGCCCGGCCCGATCTCGATGACATCGTCGCCCGGCTCGATCTCGGCTAACGAGACGATTCGGTGCGCGACCGCTGGCGCGACGAGAAAATTCTGCCCGCGAGATTTGGTCGGCCGCACGCCGGCCGTGGCGAGCGCGGACGCGGGGCGCGTCGGCGACGATCTTAAAGGAGGCTTGCGCGGCAACTGCACTACAGCGCGAGGTTGGCCTCGGCGTCGATCGCGAGGTCGTCGCGCTCGCCGCGGAGCAGCCGGTAGCTGCCTGCGAGCGCGATCATCGCGGCGTTGTCCGTGCAAAACTTAAACGAGGGCGCAATAAGGCGGCGCCCATCCTCGGCCGCAGCCTGCGCCAGCTTGTCGCGCAGGCGCGAGTTCGCCGCAACGCCGCCGGTGAGCACGATAGTATCGACGCCGAGCTCGCGCGCCGCGGCGATCGTCGGCTTGACCAGCATGTCGACCACGGCTTCCTGGAAGCTCGCAGCCAGATCGGAAGACTCGAGCGCCGCGCCGGCCTCGGAGCGCAGCAGCGTCGCGACCGACGTTTTAACGCCGCTGAAGCTGAAATCCATCGGCGCGCCGCGCACGTGGGCGCGCGGAATGCGCACGCTCTTGCGGTTACCCGAGCGTGACAGCTCGTCGATAATTTTGCCGCCCGGATAGCCGAGGCCCATCAGCTTCGCGACCTTGTCGAACGCTTCGCCCGCGGCATCGTCGCGCGTGCGGCCGAGCCGCCGATAGCCGCCGAAGCCTTCGACCGCGAACAGGGCGGTATGACCACCGGATACCACCAGCGCGAGGAACGGGAACTCGACGCGATGCTCGAGCAGCGGCGCGAGAATATGCCCCTCGATGTGATTGACGCCGACCATCGGGATGCCCGTGCTCTGCGCGAGCCCCTTGGCGCACATGAGGCCCACGAGCAGCGAGCCGACAAGGCCGGGACCGCGCGTCACGGCGATTCCCTCGATATCGGCGAGCGTGCATCCCGCGGCGGCGAGCGTGCGCTCGATCACCGGCAGAATCGTGATGACGTGATTGCGCGACGCAAGCTCGGGCACGATGCCGCCGTACGCGCGATGGATATCGTCCTGGTTGGCGACGCTGCTCGCGCGCATCTCGACGATGCCCGGCACCGCAGTCTCGATTACTGCTGCGGCGGCATCGTCGCAGGACGATTCGATTCCGAGAATCAACATGCTGTCAAAGATATCCCGCTTCGATCCGCGGTTGAAGAAGCGCCTAGTTGTTCGGCGAAGCCTCGGGCGGAGGACCTGACGGCGGCGGCGGAGGCGGCTCGGCCTCGGGCGGCGCTTCGGGAGGTGGTGCGCTCTGAGGAGGCGATTGGATGAGCGAGGCATTGCCCTCGGTGGTCGATACACCAACGGGAGCCGCGGGCGCGTAGTCGGCGAGGCGGGTCGCGCCCACGCGCGCGGTCAGATTTCCGGGCTCGATGGCGAGCGCCTTCTGGTACGCGGTCACGGCCTGCTGTTGCTGACCGGCTTCCTCGAGCGCGACGCCCTCGAACGCGAGCGCCTCGCTATGCCACGCCGGGTCGGCACCGAACGAGACCTCGGCTCGCCTGAGGAATGCCTCGGCCTGCGTGTAGTTCTGTTTCGCGATGTAAGCGCGACCCAGGTAGAGATACGCGTAGCCATTGCCCGCGTCGATTGAGACTGCGCTGCCGAGATCGCGGATCGCCTCGTCGGTGTGGCCCGCGACGAGTTCCTTGCGGGCCTGTTCGGTCGCGCGCAGCGAGGCGGCTCGGGCGGGATTCGGCGCGCTCGCAATCAAGTTCGTCAGCGGCGCGTCACTGACCTGCACCGACGGAGCGACCGCGCCGATGTCGAGCGCGGGCGGAATGTCAGTCGGCGTTGACGATGGCGATGCCTCGGCGGCGGGAGAGGCGGCCGCAGCTTCCGAGCCTTGTGCCACAGGCGATTCCGCACTCGAAGGCGATTCTTCCGCAGCGGAAGTATCTTCATCAGATGGGGACGCTGGCGCGGCTGGCGATCCCGCCGCGGCGGCGCTCGGCGCGGCCCCCGGAGAAGCAGCGCCTGCCACAGGCGAAGGCGTTGCGGTAGGAGTCGGGAGATCGGCGCCGCCGATCGACTGCTCGTTGAAAGCCAGCGCCGGTCCATTCAGCGCGAGCGAAGCGGCGAGAATTGCGAGCGCGAATCGCGCCGTGACTATCAGGCGCATCAGTCGTTGGGATCCGCGGCGCCGTCGGGCTCGGGCGGCGCTCCGCTATCAATTGAAGTGAGCGTGCCCCCGCCCTTCTGAATCGAACAGGCTACGGTCGGCGCGAGGTCCTGGGGGAACACGCCCATGATCGCGACAGGCCAGTTTGGCCCAGCTTTGCAGCCTGTCGTCGGGTCGATTCTTTCTACGACGATGTCGGGCGGCGCGACAAAATCGAGCGCCGGGCGCGAGGCCGTCGCGGCTTTCATGAACGCGGTCCACGCCGGCAGCGAGGCTTGCGCGCCGGTGAGACCCAGCACTTCCTTCTGGTCGAAGCCGGTCCATACGATGGTCAGCAGGTTGGGCGTGAAGCCTGCGAACCATGCATCTTTCTCGTCGTTGGTCGTACCGGTCTTGCCCGCGGCCGGCCGCGTGAAGCCCATCGTACGCGCGCCCGCGCCGGTGCCGTGATTGATCACCTGCTGGAGCATGAACTGGCCCATGTACGCGAGCTCGGGCGAGATCACCTGCTCAGCCTTGAATTCGTGTCCTTCGATGACCTTGCCGTTTTCGTCGACGACGGCGGTTATCGCGTAAGGGTGAACTTCGAGGCCGTCGTTGGCGATAATCGCGTAGGCCTGCGCGACCTGCATCGGCGAGACTTCGATACCGCCGAGAACGATCGACGGATAGTTCGGCAGGTCGCCGAAGCCCAGCTTCGCCGCCATCGCGCGGATGCGATCGAGCCCGATATCGTTGGCCAGCCGCGCGGTTGCCGAGTTGAGCGACTCCTGGAGCGCGAACTCGAGCGTGACGTGGCCGAAGAAACGATCCTTGTAATTGTTGGGCGTCCAGCTCATGTCGCCGTACTGCCACGTGAAGGGTGCATCCTCGATGTACGAGGTCGGCAGCAGCTTCTCAGCACCGCCACTCAGCGTTTCGTCGAACGCGGCCAGATAGGTCACCGGCTTGAACACCGATCCCGGCTGGCGCTTGCTCTGCACGACGCGATTGAACTGGCTCTCCTGGTAGTCGCGGCCGCCGACCATCGCGCGAATCTTGCCGCTCTGCGGCTCGATCGAAACGAGGCACGATTCGAGTTGCTCCTTCTTCTCGCGCCTTCTGAGCGCCGCATGCTTGGCCTCAAGATCTTCGAGGTTCTTCTCGATCGCATGTTCGGCCAGCTTCTCCGTATGCACATCGAGGGTGGTGAAGATGCGCAGGCCCTCGGCGTCGAGGACCGACGGCGGATAGCGCTCCTCGAGCTCCTTCTTCACGTAGTCGAAGAAATACGGCGCGTCGTTGTTCTCGGTAAAAACCTCGCGCGCATGAATCGGCTCGGCCACGGCTACGTCGTAGGCGGCCTTGCTGATGTAACCGTCAGTCATCATCGAGGCGAGCACTTCGTTACGGCGCTGACGGGACGCATCAGGATGCCTCAGCGGGTTCAGCCGGTTCGGCGAGCTGATCATGCCGGCAATCGAGGCCATCTCGGCGATCGTCAAATCGCGCGGATCCTTGGAATAGTAATATTGCGAGGCTTCGAAGATTCCGTAGATACCTTCCTGCCCGCGCTGACCGAGATAAATATCGTTGATGTAGTTTTCGAGGATATCGTCCTTGGAATATTTCTGCTCCGCGATATACGCCATCAGCGCTTCTTTGATCTTGCGCTTGTAGCTGCGCTCGCGGGTGAGGAAGAAGTTCTTCATCAACTGCTGTGTGAGCGTCGAACCGCCCTGGCGCACCTGGTGCGAGGTGAAATCGATGTAGGCGGCCTTGATCGTGCGCACCACGTCGATACCGTGATGCTCATAGAAGCGGTGATCCTCGGCGGCGAGGATCGCGTCGATCATCGACGGCGGCACCTGCGAGAGCGGAACCAGATGGCGCTGCTGCCAATCGCCCGAGAAGATGCCGTTGATCATTTCGGGCTCGAGCTCGAAGGAGAAGATCGGATGGTTGCTCGAGGGATCTTCCATCGAGACAATCTGGTCGCTCTTGATATCGAGCTGGATCATTTCGCCCGGGAAGTTGCGGTACGGGTACGAAAAGCTGTGCAGGAAGATCACGAGCTTGCCGTGCGGCTTGTCGAAGTTGTACTCGCCGCGCATCGCGACCTTGCCCGGATCGACGGGATGGTAATTGAGCCGCGCCAGGCGCTCGAAGAAACCGATGTCCTTGAGCGTGACGCCGGGGTAGATCAGCGTCGAATCGGAATAGACGCGCGACGGGATGTTCCAGCGCTTACCCGAGAAGCGCGTGACGACCTCGTTCTCGAGCTGATGGTAGTAGTTGAAGAACAGGTAGAGCGTGGGCGGCACCGCGAACAGCACCAGCAGACCAAACACGAGCAGCACGATCTTGAGGATTCTTTTAACGGTCATTGCGCCGCGCCCGTCGGGGCCTCTTCGCTCCGGTCCTGAACTGTCTCACCGTGCCGCGGGCTCACGCCTCGGGCTTGAGCGCGATGTATTCGGTCTTCTCGGCGCGTTTAATCAGCAGGAGGACGATCTTGTCCCTGCCGCCCTCTTGCAGTGCCTTTTCGTAGGAATGCACGTCGAGGATCGGCTGACGGTTGACCTCGATTATGACATCGCGGGCGCGCAGACCCGCCTCGTCAGCGCGGCTTCCCGGCTGCACCGAAGAGACTACGACGCCGCTCGTGATATCGATACCCAGCTCGTGCGCGAGGTCGGGGCTCAAATCCTTGACGTGTAGCCCGTAGGGCGACGGCCCGCCGATATCGGGCTTGTCCTGGTTCTCAGCCGACGCGAGCTCCTGCTCCTGCGATTCAGTGATCTTGAGCGGCAGCTCGAGCGTATGCTTGTCGCGAATGACCTTGAGCGTCGCGTCTTCGCCGAGCGGAGCGCGTCCGACGAGCAACGGCAGCTCGCGTGAGTCGGTTATCACCTGGTTGTCGAACGCGACGATTACATCACCGCGCTTGATACCTGCCGATTTCGCGGGGCCATTCTTAAGAACCTCGGCGACGAGCGCGCCGCGCGAATCGGGCAGTCCCAGCGACTCGGCGAGCTCGGGCGTGATCGGCTGGATATAGACGCCAAGCCATCCGCGCGTCACTTTGCCCGCGGTCTCGAGCTGCGCCAGCTCCTGCTTGACCATGTTGACCGGGATCGCAAACCCGATTCCCATGCTCGAGCCGGTGCGGGTGTAAATCGCGGAGTTCACCCCGATCACTTCGCCGCGCAGGTTGATCAGCGGACCGCCCGAGTTGCCGGGATTTATCGACGCGTCGGTCTGGATGAAATCGTCGTAGTTGCCCGGGATGAAGCGGCCCTTGGCGCTCACGATTCCGACTGTCACCGAATGATCGAAGCCGAACGGATTTCCGATCGCGAGCACCCACTGCCCGACCTTCACATCGTCCGAGTTGCCGAGCGGCGCGACGGGCAGGTCACGCTTGGGCGCGATCTTCAGAACGGCGATGTCGCTCTTCTCGTCGTGCCCGATGAGCTTGGCGATGTAGATCGTTCCGTCCTGAAGCGTGACGGTGATCTTCGACGGATGGTCGACGACGTGGTCGTTGGTCAGCACGTAGCCGTCCTTGCTGACGATAAAGCCGGAACCGAGGCTCTTGGAATGCTGCGGCTCGCCGAAATCCTCCAGTGGGTTGTGCTTGTGCGGCTCGGGCTCGTCGCTGGATTCGCCCTCCTCCGCTTCTTCGGTTGAGATGTTGACGACGGCGGGGCTGAGCTTCGCGGCAAGATCGACAAAGTCGGGCAGCGTCTGCGCCTTGGGGCGACCGTTATCGGCAGGCAGCTCCGTCCACGGCAGTTGCGACGCCATGCATACGGAATGGGCGGACGCGAAAACCGCTATCAGGGCGAACGCTAAGCAACCGATCAGAGTGGAACGCAAAAACTTATGAGGCATTTCCAACCAGGGAGCGGACGACCCGTCAGCCAGCGGTCGGCTTCGCCAATTCAACGTATTTCATTCGCAACTCAAAGAGAATCGCCTCGATGAGGTTCTGTTCCTCGCGATCGAGATTGCCGCGCGTCTTGTCGCGCAGGATCCCAATTATATCGATGAATTGACGTGCAGCGCCAAGGTCGCGATGCCGCTTGCCGGTGACGGGATCGGGCATCTCGCCGAGCGCCACCAACGCCTCGGTCGAAAGCCCCACCAGGAAGGTCGAAAACGACATTTCGAGATGCTCATGAGCCTCAGGGGGTGGCGGCGGAGGTGGCGGCTCGGGAGCAGCGTGCGCGGCAGACGCAGCCTGCTGAGCCTCGGCATCCTGCCGCGCCTCGCCCTCGGCGTCGAATCGCCGGCGATCTTGAACCTTGAAGCCTTTGCCCTTTTCTTCGGAATCTTCCATTGCGATCAGTTCACGCCTTTTGCCGCCATCTGTTCAAGCCTGCGGATTCGTTCCTCGATCGGCGGATGAGTCGAGAACAGGCGCGCCATTCCAGCCGCGCTCAGCGGATTGACGATAAACAGATGCGCCGTCGCGGGACTAGCCGGCAACGGCATCCGCTCGTTTGCGGCTTCGAGCTTGCGCAAAGCATTGGCGAGCAGCAGCGGGTTATGGGTCAGCCGCGCGCCGCTGGCGTCGGCCTGGTATTCGCGGGTGCGTGAGATCGCAAGCTGAATCAGCGACGCGGCGATCGGCGCGAGCAGGCCGGCGATCAGCAGGCCGGCGATACCGCCTTCCTCGTCGTCGCGCTCGCCCATTCCGAAGATCGCGCCCCACCGTATCCACGTCCCGATCATCATCACGGCGCCCGCGAGCGTGGCCGCGATCGAGCTGGTCAGGATGTCGCGATTGATCACGTGCGACAGCTCATGGCCGAGCACGCCTTTGATTTCATCGCGCGTGCAAATCCGCATGATTCCGCGCGTTACCGCGACCGCGGCGTGATTCGGATTGCGTCCGGTCGCAAAGGCGTTGGGCGTGTCGGTGTCGATCATGTAGAGGCGCGGCATCGGGATGTGCGCCTCGGTCGCGAGTTCCTGCACGATCGAGTAAACCTCGGGCGCGCTCGACGCGTCGATCTCCTGCGCGCCATATGCCCGCAGCACGAGTTTGTCCGAGAACCAGTAGCTGAAGAAATTCAGGACCGCGGCGAATACCAACGCCAGCGCCACACCTTGGCGACCTCCAAGCAGCCCGCCGATCACCATCAGCAGCCCGGTCATCAGGCCAAGTAAAAGCGAGGTTTTGAAGAAGCTCGACATGATCATCTGCTCCAGGCCGCAACGCAGCTCTCGGGCGTATTCGATGACCAAGGCGTCATGGACGATACGTGATCCCGCTGCCTGGCGAGGCGCTCGTGACGTTGTCGTCTGGAGCACCGGCCGGCTGGCAATTTGAAGCTACGCCTGCGAATTTTTACAGTCAACGCAGCCACCGTTTCTCACTCCTTCACTCGAGTTTGGAATCGCTCCGATCGTTGAAGCCGTTCTCTGAGAGCGCTTGCGATATCGTCGGTGGTTGTCGATTCAAGCGACTGATGGGCGACAATAGTAACTTCTCCGATAGGACGCCAACGATCCGGACTCGTCGGTCCGAAAATCGCAACGCCGGGCGTGCCGACCGCCGCCGCAAGATGCGATACGCCCGAATCGTTGCCGACGAACGCCGCCGCCATCCGTGCGATCCCCGCCACGACCGGGAGCTCGAGACCGCTGAGCAAAGGGAGTCCGAGGCCGCTCATGATGAGCGCCAAGTCCTCTTCGGCCGGCCCGAGGATGAACACCGGCCGAGTACCGTCAGGCATCGAGGTCGCGAGGTTCAGGTAATTTCCGATCGGCCAATTCTTGGCCCGGCTACCACTGCCAGGAAAGATCGCGACGAAGGGCTCATCCGGCCCGATTCCAGCGAAGCGCAGCGCCGATGCTGCGGCGTTCAAATCATCGGCGGCAACGACGATGCGAAAAGTCGAAACATCGGCATCCTTATCAATCATTTTCAGATACTCGGCCGCGACGTGGCCGGCGCCGGGGGGGCGAAACGGCAGACACGTCGTGCGCCCGGGAGCGTATCGTTCGAGACGGTCGCGAAACCCGGAATCGTCGTAGGCAAGGTACGAATAGAGACGGCGGAATTGCGAGAAAAATTCGCGCGCCTCGGCGGTTTCGCCACTGAACAGCGCCGCCACCTCGCTCCGATCGATTGAATGTCCCCGCGCGATGCGAAACCGGCCGGCCGCGAATCGCGCCAGCTCCGGCTTGGCCATCAGTTCAATCTTCGCGCCGGGATTTGCCCGCGCGATCGCATCCAAGGCGGGACCAGCACAGACAAGGTCACCCAACGCCCCAGGGAAAATGACGAGTACGCGCGCCGATGACGTAGCCAACTGGATAACGACCTTCGAGGGTAACTTAACCACGGTTTCGAGCACTTTCCGCAGTGTTCGCATCGTGTTCGGATATGGGTAGAATCGGCACCATGCCCGTCAGCGTTGCGCAATCGCCGCTCGATCTCATCGGCCACACGCCAGTCGTGCGCCTTAACAGGATTCCCGGTCCTAACGACGCTGAAGTGTGGGCGAAGCTCGAGAACTTCAACCCGGGCGGCAGCGTCAAGGACCGCATCTGTCTCGGGATGATCGAAGCGGCCGAAAAGGCAGGCCGGATCAAGCCCGGCGATACCATTGTCGAGCCGACCTCGGGCAACACCGGTATCGGCCTCGCCCTGGTCGCGGCTGTCAAAGGCTATCGGCTGATCTTGACGATGCCCGATACGATGAGCGAGGAGCGGCGCTCACTGCTGGTCGCGTATGGCGCCCAGCTCGTGCTCACGCCCGACACCCGCGGCATGCATGGCGCGATCGCCAAGGCCGAGGAGCTGTGCCGCGAGAATCCCAGCTACTTCATGCCGCAGCAGTTCAGCAACGCCGCCAATCCCGACATGCATTACAAGAGCACAGGACCCGAGCTTATCGAGCAGTTCCCGTCGCTCGATGCCTTCGTCGCGGGAGTTGGCACCGGGGGAACCATTACCGGCGCGGGGCGCTACCTGCGCGAGCATTCGAAGACTCGCGTGCATATCGTCGCCGTCGAGCCGCGCAACTCGCCCGTGCTGTCTGGCGGCGAGCCGGGCTTTCACAAGATCCAGGGTATCGGCGCGGGCTTCGTGCCGAAGAACCTCGACACCAGCGTCTATGACGAAGTGATTCCAGTCAGCGACGAAGACGCGACGATTTATTCGCGGCGTCTCGCGCGCGAAGAGGGCCTGCTGGTCGGCATCTCGTCGGGCGCCAACTGCTGCGCCGCGATCCAGATCGCCAAGCGCCTGGGCAAGGGCAAAATCGTAGTCGTCGTGTTCTGCGATACCGGCGAGCGTTACCTGACGACCGATCTTTTCCAGGCCGAGGGCATCTGAAGAAAGACTCGAACATGACCCAGGCATTGCAGGACAAGCTCGAACGGATACGCGCGATCTTCAGCCCGATGAAGTCGGTGATCGTGGCGTTCTCGGGCGGCGTCGATTCGACATTCGTCATGCGCGTAGCGCACGACACGATTGGCGAGCGCGCGCTCGGGCTCACGACGACCTCGCCGACGATGCCCGACCAGGACCGCGAATCGGCGATGAATATGGCGGCGCTGATCGGCGCGCGTCATCTCGTGATCGAGTCCAACGAGCTCGAGGTTCCCGGCTACGCGCAGAATCCGCTCAACCGATGCTACCTGTGCAAGCACAACCTGTTCACTGTTTGTGAAGCGAAGGCCGCCGAGCTCGGCATCGACGAAATCGTTGACGGGCTGAATCTCGACGACTTGCACGATTATCGGCCCGGGATGCAGGCCGCGTCGGAAAAGCGCGTGCGCCATCCGTTGGTCGAGGCCGAGCTGACCAAGGCCGAGATCCGCGAGTTGTCGCGCGCGATGGGCCTGCCGACATGGGACCGCCCGGCGTCGCCATGCCTGTCGTCGCGGTTTCCATACGGCACGGAGATCACGCCCGAAGGACTGCATCGCGTTGGCGAAGGCGAGAAAGTGCTGCACGAGCTCGGCTTCAAAGTCGCCCGCGTCCGCTACCACGGCGACGTCGCACGGCTCGAGCTCGAGCAAAGCGAAATTGCGAGAGCATTCGAGCCGCGGATTCGCGACACGATCGAACGCGAGCTGAAAAAGCTCGGCTTCCGCTTCATCGCGATAGATCTCAAGGGCTTCCGCTCGGGCTCGCTCAACGAAGGTGTCATCGCCACAGCTTCGCCGCAGCGCGCTCCGGAATAAAGCCAAATCCGTTGAACCTCGGCGGATTGTTTGGCAAATCAAATAGCCGGTGGCTGATGGTTTAAAGTCGATTGGCTCGCGTACGATGACCGTGCTTAGCGGTCTCGGCGCGACGGCTACTGCGATCGCCGCGGTCGTCGGTCTGCTGACGCAGTTCGGCTGGATCGGTAGTCGCGGCAAGACCAATGCGACCCCCATCGCGGCAGTGGCGACGACAGCCGCAGCATCGCCGGCTCCCACCAAGGCGATCCTGCAACAACAAGTTTCAGCGCTCGCGACTGCGGCGCCGCAGGTGGCGGCCGCGACGCCGCGGCCGCATCACAGGCACAAGCTGAAGAACCTCAGTGCCGAGGAACTGATCGCCGGCGCTCCCGTCCCTCGTACCGTGATGCAGGCATCCAGAGCGGCGGCAACGCCGAAGGCCGTCGCGATGGCTGATGCTGCGCCGGCTGTTCCTTTAGCAGCAGCGCCCGCGGCCTCGCCGGCCGCGCAACCTTCGGTCGCGATGATCGAGCCCGCGAAGCCGCTCACGTTAACCGGAGCATGGCGCGACGGCGGTATCGGCGCGTGCCATCTAATCAATCAGAGCGGCAACAGCTTCGAGCTGACGAACTTCGATCCGACGACCGGCGAAATCATGGGCCATGGGATGGGATCCATTGACGGCAACCATGTCGAGATCACTTTCCCGCGCGGCCGCGTGCTAATCGACCTGCACGTCTCGCCCGATGGCACGACGATGTACGGAAAAGTTACGCGGCCGGCCGGAGTGTTCCGCGCGATGTGGTTTTATATCGGCCCGCAGTGCTCGAAGACGAGCTGACCGGCAGTTTCTGAAAATTTACGCGGTGCGCGCGATTGCCGCGTCGACCAGCTCGACGAAGCGCGCCGGCGTTGCGAGCCGGATGAACGCACCCAGGCGCGGGCCGCGCTCCTGCCCCAATGTCGAGCGATAAATCAGTGGAAAAATCTTGCCCGGCTTGTCGTAGTTGGCGCGCCCGAGATCGTAGATCTGCTTTTCGATGTCCTCGGCGTTAGAATCCGGATTCGCGCGAAGCCATTCCGCGAGCGAGGCGAGCTGCGCGCGCTCCGCGTCGGTCGGCGCATAAGGCGTTTTGTTGGGCTCGATAAAATCGCGATAGAAATTCAGCGTGCATTCAATCAGCCCGCGGCCCATTGCTTCGGTCTCAGGATCGCCGGCGATCGCGGCGTCGTAGCGGACCAGATAATTCCAAATGAATTCGCGATCGGAGCTGCCCAGCGCCGCCACCAGGTTCATCATCATCCCGAAGCTGAGCTCGCTCCTGAACTGGCGCGGGCTCTTGCTCTGCAGCACGAAACCCAGCGGCGAGTTGGCCTGCGTCTCCTTGTTGGCTGCGGAGTACTCGCGCAGCGCGTCGAGGTATTCGTCGACGTACTGCGGAATCGATTCGAGGAAGAGCTTGCGCGCCCGGCGTGGGTTGAGCAGCAGGAAAAACTTGAGCACCTCGATCGGCGCATAGCGGCGCCATTGATCGACCGTCACGCCGCGCCCGACCGACTTCGAAACCTTGTGGCCTTCCTCGTCGAGGAACATCTCGAACGGGAATCCGAGCGGCGGCCGCCCGCCGAGCAGCTTCACGATTGGCCCCGAGAGCCGCACCGAGTCGGTCAGATCCTTGCCGTATAACTCGTAGTCAACCTTGAGCACGAACCAGCGCAGGGCCCAATCGACCTTCCACTGCACCTTGGCATTGCCGCCGAGCACGCTCTGCTCGCCTTTGAAGGCGCATCCGTGAGCGCCGCCGAAGGCGCGTTCGCATGAGAACTCGACCGTGCCGCGATCGGGATGATACGCCGTGACGAGGGTCGAGTTGACCTGCCCGCAGTTGGGGCAGATCGGCATGAACGGCGACCATCCTTTACGATTTTCTTCGCGCAGCGTGGGCGCGACGATCGCGATTATCTCGCGATGCTTTTGCAGAATCAGCTTGAGCGCGTCGTCAAAGCCGCCGCTCGCGTACATCTCCGAGGACAGGATCAGCTGGTATGCGACTTCGACGGGCGAAAGAAAATCGTCAAGCAGGCTGACCATGTGTGCGGCGAAACTGCGATGGCAATCGCCGAAGGGATCTTCGATGCGCGAGACGGGCTTGCCCAGATGCGGCACCATCCGCTCGCGATTCGGTACGTTCTCCGGCACTTTGCGCAGGCCATCCATATCGTCGATGAAGACGACGAGCTTGGTCGGCCGCTCCGAGTCGAGGGTCTCGAAGGCACGGCGGACGTAGGACGGCCGCAGAATCTCGGCCAGCGTGCCGAGATGAGGCAGGCCCGACGGCCCGAAGCCGCTCTGAAAGACCACCGGCCGCGAGGGTTCGTAGGAAGCGACGCGTTCCTTGAGTTTCTGCGCCTCCTCGTAGGGCCACATATCGGCGCTTTGAGGAGTCTGCCGCGCACTTCCTGCCTGTGACGCACCCGCCATCGGAGCTACTCTTCCTTTTCGTCCTTACCGCGAAGTATTCGCGCGAACGCTTCGTGAATCCACGGATCGATCTGGAGGTCGCGCGCTTTTTCGGAGGCGAGTCTGAGCTTAACCCCGCAGTTGGCGCAGATAAAGGCCTCCTGGCGGAAGCCGGCTGTATCCTCGATCGCGATCTTCACAAACCATTCGGCCGCGGGGCGGCGGCAAATCGGGCATATAACCTTGGTATTTTCGGCGTCGGTGGTGCTCATAAATCGGCCTTATTGTAGCTGATTTGCTTCAACTCCGGAGCCTATGGTATTCCGGGTTCTCCGATGGCCTCTTCCACGGATCCCGCGAAAGAACCTCCACCAGCCCAAATTTGTGGCTGCGTCTACGCGTCTCTTTATTAGAAACCATAGTGCAATGACCTCGCAGACCTGCGAGAGATTTAATTAGTCTGAATGGATTCCGTTTTAACAAAGCAAAAGATTAAGGACCTGCGCTCGATGGTCGGCGAGGGCGATCGCGTCGCGATCGTGCTCCAGGACGATCCCGACCCCGACGCGATGTCGAGCGGGATGGCGTTGCGCAGCCTCCTTGGCCGCAACAAGCTGACCACGCCGCTGTTTTCATTCACGCCGGTTACCAGGCCCGAGAATCGCACGATGGTGCATCTGCTGGAAATCGAGATCCTGCCGGCCAGCACCGAAGAGCTTGCGACCTTCGACAAGATCGCGATGGTCGATGTGCAGCCGCCGTTCTTCGGCGGCAAGCTGCCGCGCGCCGATATCGTGATCGATCATCATCCCGGTTACGAAAGTGGGATCGCGCCCTTCGAGGACGTCCGCACGAAGTACGGCGCGACAGCCACCATCATGACCGAGTACATGATGACGGCGGGCGAGAAAATCAGCGAACGCCTCGCGACCGCGCTGCTTTACGGAATCCGCAGCGACACGCTGCTGCTGTCGCGGCGCGTGACCGAAGACGATATCCAGGCGTTCACCCATCTTTACCCGCTTGCCAACTATTCGCTGCTCAAGCTCATCGATCGGCCCGAGCTGCCAATCAGCTTCGCGCAGATCCTGTCGCGTGCGATGAAGCGCCTGGTAGTTCGCGACGGGTTGATCGTGTTGAACCTCGGACGCGTCGAGCGAGACGACCTGATCGTCCAGATGGCGGATTTTTGTCTGCAGTTCGAGGGCGTGCAGTGGGTCGCGATCGCGGGCAAGCTGGGGCCGAATCTCGTGATCTCCGTGCGTAATTATGGCGTGGGACGAAATAATGCGGGCGCCGCGGTAAAAAACCTTTTTGGCGATATCGGCAGCGCCGGTGGCCATCGCAACATGGCGAAAGCTGTCATCCCGCTGCGTAAGTGGCGCGCCGCGCAGGGCTCGACGCGCGATGCATTCATCGAGCAGCGCCTGACCGAGTTGTTCCCGATCGAAATCCGCCGCGAACCCGAGACCGAAGAGGTCCGCCTCGCCCGCAACGGCAACTAGCGCGTCGTTTACCCGGACATACGATACCTCTATCGTATAAAGCGTGAATGCGGTGGAGGCGTCGGTGGAGGTTAAAAATCGTCTGGGGCTTCATTTGCGCGCAGCCAGCACGCTGGCCCAGACCGTCGCGAAGTTCAAATCCCAAGTCGTGATCGTCAAGGGCAAGAACGAGGTCAGTGCCAAGAGCATCACGGGCCTGATGATGCTCGGCGCGGCCCAGGGCGCCAAGCTCAAGCTTCGCGTCGAGGGCGAGGACGCGGCCGATGCGATGAAGGCGATAAAGAAGCTCTTCGACGACAAATTCGGCGAGGATTGATACTCTTCAGATTCAACTGCCTTGGGTCGAATGCTCGAGGGCTCTCGCGCGCGAGGTTCGTACCAGGTACCAGCCAAACGCGCCGTAGCCGATAGCCAGCGAAAGGCACGCGACGGTTTCGAGCCCACGTTTAAATACCCACGTCAGACCTAGCTGCACCAGCGCAACGACAAATAGACCTCCAACGAGGCTAGCGGACATCGTAACTACGACGGCCACCAAAGCGCCCACCAATATGTCCATCGCATTGAGATTGAATCTGGTAAGCAACTTAAACGGCGCCCAGAGCAGTTTCAGGGTCGTTTGGGGTAGGATCAGTCGCAACAGCAATACGACTGCGAATACAATCAGATAGCCTTTGATCGTCATCACTCGCAGCTTAATCTTGATTCGGCAGGACCTGTCAGTTATACCGTTCCTAATCCAAAAAAGCGCCTGCGCCTCAACAGATTTTGGCCGATTCCGCTGGGCGTCATTCGGCGACTCAGGATAATTGAAGACTAGCGACCGCAGATATCCGCTTCCGCCATCGCGTCGCGACTGAGAACTGCTACCATCGCTTCCCGAACCGAGGAGTTTTCGCGAATGCCGCTTAAAGATTTCCTTTTCACGTCCGAGTCCGTCTCAGAGGGCCATCCCGACAAGATGTGCGATCAGATCTCGGACGCCGTGCTCGATGCGCTTATCGCCGAGGATCCGAACTCGCGCGTTGCACTCGAATCGCTCGCCAAGACTGGGCTTATCGTGCTGGCCGGCGAGATTACGAGCAAGGCCAAACCTGACTACGTAAGTATCGCGCGCAGAGTCGCGCTCGATATCGGCTACAACTCGGGCGAGGTCGGCTTCGACGGCAATATGTGCGCGGTGCTGATGGCGATCGAGCCGCAGTCGGCCGATATCTCGCAGGGCGTGACCGAAGGCCAGGGACTTCATGCCGAGCAGGGCGCGGGCGACCAGGGCCTGATGTTCGGCTTTGCCTGCGACGAGACGGCCGAGCTGATGCCGCTGCCGATCGCGATGGCGCATCGGCTGATGGAAAATGCGGCCAAGCTGCGTAAGTCGGGCGCGATCAAATGGCTGCGGCCCGATGCCAAGAGCCAGGTGACTGTCCGTTATGTCGACGGCAAGCCGGTCGAAGTGACCGCCGTCGTCATCTCGACGCAGCATCATCCCGACGTGAAGCACTCCGAGATCAAAGAGACGATGGTCGAGGAGCTGATCAAGAAAACCATTCCCGCGCAGTACCTCACGAAGTCCACGGTGTTCCACGTTAATCCCACCGGCAGCTTCGTTATCGGCGGGCCACACGGCGATTGCGGCCTTACCGGGCGCAAGATTATCGTCGATACTTACGGCGGCTACGGCAGGCACGGTGGCGGCGCGTTCTCAGGCAAGGATCCAAGCAAGGTCGATCGCTCGGCCTGCTACATGGCGCGCCACGTCGCGAAGAATGTCGTCGCGGCCGGCCTTGCCAAGAAGTGCGAGATCCAGGTCGCGTATGCGATCGGTGTCGCGGAGCCGGTTTCGATTTTGATCGACACTTTCGATACCGGAACCGTGCCTGATAACAAATTGTCATCGGCGCTGCGCGAGCTTTTCGACTTCCGCCCCGCGGGAATCATTAAGACGCTCCAGCTCAAGCGCCCGATTTACCAGGCGACCGCGGCCTACGGCCATTTCGGGCGCAATCCCGTCAACGGGCTGTTCCCGTGGGAGCAGACCAACATGGCCGAGCAGCTGCGCAACGCGTTTGGCGTTAACGGGCGCTAGAAGCGGCGCCCGCGCTCTCAACCCGTAATCTTCCCGGAGTAAAAAATCCGATGGCGACCACTGCGTCCAAGCGCAAGGCCGCGCCCAAGGCGCGCGCGATTCCGAATCTTCCAGAATACGACGTTCACGACCTGGGACTCGCGACCGCCGGTCACAAGCGAATCGAATGGGCCGATCGCCAGATGCCGGTGCTGCGGCGAATCCGCGAGCGCTTCAGCCGCGAGCAGCCGCTCAAGGGCGAGCGCCTGGGCGCCTGCCTTCATATCACCTGCGAGACCGCGAACCTGCTGCGCGCGCTAAAGGCCGGAGGCGCCGACGTATTCGCGTGCGCCTCGAATCCGCTCTCGACGCAGGACGACGTCGCCGCCGCGCTGGTCAAGAATTACGACATCCCGGTTTATGCGATCCACGATGAGAATCGCGACACCTACTACAGCCATCTGCGCGCCGTGCTCGAGCGCCGACCGACGATCACGATGGACGACGGCGCCGATCTCGTCAGCCTGTTGCATACCGAGTACAAGGACCGCGCTGAGGAAGTCCGCGCCAGCATGGAGGAAACGACCACCGGCGTTATCCGGCTGCGAGCGATGGAAAAGGATCGTGCGCTCAAGATTCCCGTCGTCGCGGTCAATGACGCACAGACCAAGCATCTGTTCGACAATCGCTACGGCACGGGCCAATCGACGCTTGACGGAATTATCCGCGCGACGGGCGTGCTGATCGCAGGCTCGGTGATGGTCGTGGGTGGCTACGGATGGTGCGGGCGTGGAATCGCGCTGCGTGCGCGTGGCCTTGGTGCCGACGTTATCGTTACCGAGGTCGATCCGGTTCGTGCGCTCGAAGCCGCGATGGACGGCTTTCGCGTGATGAAGATGGCTGAAGCGGCGAAGATCGGTGACGTGTTCGTCACCGCCACGGGCGACAAGCACGTCATCGCCTCGCAGCATTTCTCGCTCATGAAAGACGGCGCCTTCCTCGCGAACTCGGGCCACTTCGATGTCGAGATCGACGTCTCTTATCTCAATGACACCGCCAAGAAGATCGATCGCGACGTGACGCGCCACGTTGACGCGTACTATCTGAATAACGGCCGCACAATTTATCTGCTCGGCCAGGGGCGGCTCGTCAATCTCGCCTGCGCCGAGGGCCATCCCGCGCAGGTGATGGATATGAGCTTCGCGACACAAGCACTCGCCTCGGAGTGGGTCGCCAAGGAAGAGCAGCTCCAGGTGAAGGTGCACGAAGTTCCGATCTCGATTGAAGAAGACGTCGCCGAAGTAAAGCTCGCCGCGATGGGCATCAAGATCGACACCCTGACCGCCGATCAGAAGCATTACCTGACAAGCTGGGAATCCGGCACCTGATTAAATTTTGAAAGCGTGATCAGAAACCGCGGCACGATCCACGATCGCGCCGCGGTTTTTCTGAAAAATATAGTAGGTTGGGTGTCCCTGCCCGCCATTGATTGCGCTGAGTTTTCGCCGCGCCAGCTTTGTCACAACATCGAAGGCACGCAGCGCGCCGGTTCAATGGCGGCAGATACGCGCGCACCACTGCTTTTTCAATCAATGAAAAGAAAAGGAGCGTCATCCCTCGACGTTGCTCGGATGACGGAACCAAAAGCGGCACTGGATAAGAATTGAATGACAGCCGTATCCACGCTCAGCCGTCCAGCTTGACCTTTGAGTAACGGCGGTAGAGTTCGCCGCAGCCTACGGAGAAAGCGATCAGGAGCAGGGCGAGGAAGAACTTCGGCGACATCGGATGCCACAGCGCGTCGCCGAGGAAGGCGAACAGGATCGTGCCCGGGATCATGCCGATCATGCTGGCCCAGAAATAGTCATGGAATGTGATCGGCGACGCGCCCGCGAGCAGGTTCAGCGCATTATATGGAATCACCGGCACCATGCGCAGGTAGAGGATAATGGGAAAGCCGTTGCGCGCGATTCGCTTGAGCATCGACTCGAAGCGCTCGCCCACGATGCTCTGGACGAACGATCTGCCGAGGAATCGCCCCGCGCCGAACGCGACGATCGCGCCCACATCGGCGCCGATCAGCGAGTACACCGAGCCCCAGGTCGTGCCGAAAGCGAGCCCGCCGGCGATCGTCATCACTGCTCCAGGCACGAGGAACGACGGCCCGACGGCGTAGAGCAGCATGTATACCAGCGGGCCCCATGCGCCCCACTGCACGACCTCGGTTTTGACCAGCGCCGGATTCTCGAACCATTCGGCATGCTTCATCAGCAGCCAAATCGAGCCGCCGACCAAAACCACGATGATCGCAATCTTGATGTAATTGACGACGGGCGAGTTGCCGCGCTTGGGCGCGCGCCTGGGTTTACCGATGGGAGTTACGGCGGCCATTTAGAACGAATCATGATAGGTGCGCTTGATAGATTGAGACAAGCTCACCGTCAGCGATTGTCGGCGCGCATCGATGGCACTACAGTCGGCAGTTATCCGGGCTCAAGAGGAATGGACATGAACGAACTGGCGAACAAAATCGCGATTATTACTGGCGGTGGCTACGGAATCGGCAAGCAGATCGCGCTCATCTACGGCAAGGCGGGCGCGAGCGTCGTCCTCGCCGCGCGCTCCGTCGATAAGATGAAGGAGACGGCGGCCGAGGTCGAGAAGGCCGGTGGCAAGGCGATTTGGGTCGCGTGCGACGTTTCCAAGGAAGCCGACTGCCAGAAGATGGCCGACGAAACCGTCAAAGCGTTCGGTCGCATCGACATCCTGGTCAACAATGCCGGCATCTCCGGCCCGACCAAGCGCATCACGGAAATGTCGCTGGCGGAGTGGCAGGAGACGATCGATATCGACCTCACCGGCACGTGGCTCGCGACGCGCGCCGTGCTGCCCGTGATGGACAAGCAGCGCGGCGGCAATATTCTCAATATCTCTTCGGGCGCGGGACGGCGCGGCTATCCGATGCGCTCGCCGTATGCGGCGGCGAAGTGGGCGATGATCGGGCTTACGCAAACGGTCGCGGCTGAATGGGGCGCGCGCGGCATCCGATGCAACTGCATCTGCCCGGGCGCGATCGAAGGCGAACGTATCGAGCGCGTGATGCGTGCCCGCGCCGACGCGCTCAAGCAACCCTACGAGCAGGTGCGCGCTGGATTTCTCTCGACCACCGCGCTGCAACGGATGGCGACCGAGGACGAAGTCGCGCGCGTCGCGCTCTTCCTCGTATCGCCGCTCGCCGATGGAATGACGGGTCAGACGCTCAATGTCGATTGCGGCAGTATCATGACCTGATCGACGCGCGTCACTTTGCGATGTCGTGGTCGCGAACGATCACTTCGAGTCCGGCGCGCTGAAGCTTTTCGGCCATCTCGTGGGCGAGCACCGGCGAGCGATGCCGTCCGCCAGTGCATCCCAAGCCGATTGTGAGATAGCTCTTACCCTCGCGACGGTAGAGCGGGATCAGGAAGTCGAGCATCCTTGAGAGCTCTTCGATAAAACGTCCGGTCTCCGGCTGCTTCATCACATAATCGCGCACAGCGTCGTCAACGCCGGTGAGCGCGCGCAGCTCCGGTACGAAGAACGGATTCGGGATGAAACGCACGTCGAGCACGAGGTCCATCCCAACCGGCATCCCGTATTTGTAGCCGAACGAGAGGAGCGAGATCGTCATCGAGTTGCCGGTCGCGGTACCGAGCACCGCCGCAGTCACGACTTCGCGCAGCTCGTGCACGGTGAGCGTCGAGGTATCGATTACGCGGTTGGCGCGCTCGCGAATCTCGGCCAGCTTGAGCCGCTCGCGCCGGATACTTTCGGCGACGGTCTCGCCGCTTTCGGCCATCGGATGCGGCCGGCGAGTCTCGGAGTAGCGGCGCGCCACCACCTCGTCGGAGGCGTCGAGGAAAATTACTTCGGGGTGGATGCCGGCTTTCTCCAGCTCGGCGAAGAATCGCGGCCATTCGGGAAAGAATAATCTTTCGCGCGAGTCGATTCCGAGCGCGATTTTCTTCAGTTCCGTATCACCATGTGCCGCGAGGTCGACGACACTTGGCGCGAGCGCGACCGGCAGATTGTCAACGCAGTAAAAGCCGAGATCCTCGAGCACGTGCATCGCCGTGCCGCGCCCGGACCCTGATAAGCCGGTAACGATTACGAGGCGAGTCTGCGATTGCGCGCTGGGCTCCGACAAGTTCATCTAACTTGCGCCGACGGCATCGGCAGCAGCTTAGTACTTGGCGTCTTCGTCCTTGATGAGACGGAACAAATCGTCTTCGGCCGCGGCGCTGAGCAGCTTGTCGCGGAAGCCGTTGTCCTTGAGCAGCCGCGAGACGCGAGCAAGCGCCTTCAGATGCAGGCTCGCGGAGTCCTCGGGCGCCACCAGCACGAAGAACAGCTGGGAAGGGTTGCCGTCGAGTGACTCGAAGTCGACGCCCTCGCGATGACGGCCGAAAGCGCCGATGATGCGCGTCACGCCGCGCAGCTTGCCGTGCGGTATCGCGATGCCATCGCCAATTGCGGTCGAGCCCAAACGCTCGCGCTCGCCGAGCACGGCGGTCAAATCGTCGAGCCGGATTTCAGGGTGCTTTGATGCCAGCGCCTTTGCGAGTTCCTGGAGCACCTCGGCTTTGGTGGAAGCTTCGAGATTGGGCAGGATCAGGTCGCGGCTCAGGATGTCAGTAATCTTCATCGTAAAGTCCCGCGCAATGGTAACGCACTAACGCAGGTAGCTGCCAGCGACGAATCGCGTTTTGCTGAGGCAAACTGGCCCGCGCCATTCGCGCCGTGCAATGCGCGCTCTATTGCTCCTCGGCGGCCGTCGCGACCTCTCCGGTGGAGAGTGCGCGCGTATGGCGCGTGTTGCGTTTGCCGATGGTCTTCTTCAATTGGCGGCTGACCTTGTCGGTGAGCAAATCGATCACCGAATAAAGGTCCTTGGTTTCCTCTTCGGCGGTGACCGACAGGCGGCCGGATTTCAGCGTCACCTCGCCGTGTTGCCGATACTTATCGACGGTGAGAATGACGTGGACCTCGCATGGCCGCTTGAGCAGCTTGCTGACGTGCGCCAGCTTGCGCTCGGCGTAGAGGCGGATCGCGTCGGTCGGTTCGACGTGACGAAATGTCACCGTGACCACGGTCTGCGCGGTGCCGGCTTTGCGCACGGTTGCTTTGGCCGAGCGCGCCGCCTTGCGAGTCGCCTTACCCTTTGCCGCCTTATAACTCATTTTCATTCGCCTTTCGGCCGGCCTGATTATCCGACCTGCTTGCGATTGGCTGACGGCAGAATGCCCATGGCCTGCCGGTACTTGGCGACGGTGCGGCGCGCGATATTGATCTGCTTGGCGCGCAGCATCTCGGCGATCGCCTGGTCCGACAGCGGATTGTTGGGCGCCTCGGCTTCCACGAGGACGCGGATTTTTTCTTTGACGGTTTCGGCGCTGACGTCTTCGCCCGTCGAGGCTTTCACGCCCGAGGTGAAGAAGAACTTCAGCTCGTAGATACCTTGCGGCGTATGCGCGTACTTGTTGGCGGTCGCGCGGCTGATGGTCGATTCGTGCATGCCGATGTCCTCGGCAACATCCTTGAGCACGAGCGGCTTCAACTGGCTGATACCGTGATCGAAGAACGCGCGCTGGAACTTCACGATCGAGTTGGCGACTTTGAAGATCGTCTGCTGACGTTGGTAGATGGACTTCACCAGCCATCGCGCCGAACGCAGCCGCTCTTGCAGATACTCGCGGGTCTCGGCCGCAACGCTCGCGTCGTTGAGCACGCGCTGGTAGTAACCCGCGAGCCTGAGCCGCGGCACCGCCTCGCGATTCAGCGTGACGACGTAATCCTCGCCGACCTTGCTGATGTAGACGTCGGGCACGACGTAGGTCGGCTCTTCGCCGCCGTAATCGCGGCCCGGCTTGGGCTCCAACTCGGCGATGATCCTCGCCGCCTGGCCGACCACCTCGATCGTGACGCCCAGATGCTTGGCGATTTCGCCAAAGCGATGCTTCTCGAGCAGATCGAGATGGTCGCGGACGATTCGCGCCGCGAGCGATTCTTCCATCCCGAGATTGGTGAGCTGAATCAGCAGGCATTCGCGTAGATCGCGCGCGGCGGCGCCGGGCGGATCGAAGCGCTGGATTCGCTTGAGCACACGCTCGAGGCGATCGGCCGGAACTTCGAGCTGCGCTGCCAGTTCGTCGAGCGGAGTTTCGAGATAACCGTCGTCGTTGAGGTTGTAGATCATCGCCGCGCCCAGACGCTGGTCTTCCGCGTCGAGGCTCGACATCCGAAGCTGCCACATCAGGTGGTCTTCGATGCTGGAGCGGCGAATCGAGGTGTTCTCGAGCGCGCTGCGATGGTCGTCCTCGTTGTCGGGCGAAGACGGCACACTCTCCTGCCAATTGTTCGAATAGGTCTCGAGATACTCGCGCCAGTCGATCTGATCGAGCGTCTGGTTTTCCTTGATTTCGAGCGCCGCGTCGCGGCTCTCGCCCGGTGCGCTCTCAGGCAGCGGCTGCTCGCGGGAGGCTGTCTCCCATTCTTCGGGGGTATCGCCCTCCGGCGCGGCGAGACCGTCGGCTTCGGCGGGCAGCGGCTCGCCATCACCTTCCGGCAGCGGAGCGTCGGGATCCGGCATCTCGCCTTCGGCTGCGGCCTCGGCGGGACTGCGATCGAGCGGCTCGAGCATCGGATTCTGCTCGAGTTCGGTTTGAACGATCGATTCGAGTTCAGGCAAGGACAACTGCAGGATCTTGATCGCCTGCTGGAGCTGCGGCGTCATCACGAGCTGCTGACGCAGCCGCAGGTCCTGCCCGAGTTTTACTTCCATTGCCATGCGAAAACTTCAGTGGGAGGAGTTCGACTCGCTCGACCCGCTCCCGTCTGTATCCTTGCTCTTGGGAAATAATACCGCACGCGCATTCTCGACGATGAACTCCTGCGTCTTCATGTGCACGATGATGCGGCTGCCAGTGATCTGATCCTGATCGCCGTCATGAACCACGGGACTGCCCGTCAGCGTAACAGTTTGCGCAGACTGGTCGAGGACGGCGTGATTGCCAGTGGCCCATCGATTGCCCTGGCTGATGCGCACGTTGCCGTCGGCGTACGCGCTTTTGATTTCTTTCATATTGTCATTGTACAGCACGCGCAGCTTGTCCGAGGTCATCATGCCGTTGGGCTGCGACACGCGTACGTGACCGGTAAAGACCGCGGTCTTTTTCGGATAGTCGAAAGAAAGTGACTCGGAGTCGATTTTGGTCGGCCCCTTGTTTGAGGACATGCCGATACCGCCGAAGGGGCCCTGGTCGTTGTCTTCCTTGCTCGCGACCTGGTCGCTCTTGCCGCTGCTGGCTTCGATCGCTGGAGCCGGTTCCGGCGCAGGCGCTATCGCCGGCGCGGCCATCTCCGTTTGCGGCGCTGCAGCAGGTTCAAGCGGAGCAGAAGGCATCGGCGGCGAAACGGCAGCGGGAGCATAAACCTCCGCGACTGACGGCGCCGCTTCGGGCGCACTTGCGAGCGACGGCGCGGGCGCAGGCGCCGCCGCCATCGGAGCCACGGGCGGCGGCTCGTTCGATACTGAAGCCGATGACGCAGGCTCAACGGGTGGCGCAGATGCGATCGAAGGGGCAGGCTCCGGTTCCGCTGCGACAGAAGGCGCGGGCGCTATAGCAGGCGGCGGAGGCGCAGCCGCCACAGAGGGAGCCGGCTCAGGCATCTCGGCGCGCGGCGCGAGACTCGCGTCGGGCGGCGGCGCGCCGGGAAACGAAGCGGGTGCGCTGGCCGTAACTGGAGGCATCGCGGCGGGAGGCGGCGCAACTTCGGCCTGCGCGGGAGGCGCGGAAGCAGGTGCGGGAGCTTCAGCCTCCGGCGCTGGGGCAGATGGTGGCGGAGAGTTGTCCGACGGTCCAACGCCAGCATCGGTCGGTTTCGATTGCGGTCCGCCCGGCACTCCGCCAGTCACACGGATCGAATCGCCCGTGAGATCGTCATCATCAGCCGCCAGCTGAATCGGCGCATTCGAAGATGCGATCGAAGGCGCTTCCGGCGACGACGAGCTTCGCGCAAATACCGCCGGCGTCACGCATAGCGCGGAGAAAATCGCGGCCAGCGCCGCGATCCGCGCGCCCTGTCCAATTCGCGGCGCGTCACTGGGTCCGCGGCCGTTAACTCTTTTTCGGTTTTGCACTGGACTGCTTCGGCGTGATCTCGGTGGTTACCTGCTGATGAAGTTCGAAAACGCGGGTCTTCGGATTTCCCGTCATTCCGACTCCGGTGACTTTCATTCCTTCACCTTCGACGGTGACCAGACCGGGAGCTTCAACCTCATTTTGATCGGGCATGAAGTCGGCACTGTCGGTCGTCATCACGAAGTTGCCGTAGTCGATCACGGCGCCGCCGCTGAGCGTCGCGCGCTTGACGTGATTGCCGTCGAGCACGAGCACGGCACGGGGCGCGGCGACTGAAACTTTCTTGCCATCGTCGGAAGTCATCGAAAGCTTGGGATCGGTCAGAATCAGCGACGTTCTATCCGATGAATAACTGGCGTCGCTCGCCGACAGCACCCACTGCCGTTCGCCCGCTTTCATCTGTGTCCAATGGAAATTGTGCGCGTGAAGGAGTGACCCCGGCACCATCCCGGCGGCAGTCTGGAGCATCTGTACAGGGGTGCGATGACGAACGACCCAGACCGTGACGGCCAGAAGCACAATCAATGCCACAGCGCCGAATGAAGCCAGCGCTTTAGCGATCCGTCTCGGACTCATCTAACACCCAACCCGTTCTTTAAAGGGTATCAACCGAGGTTTTCCAAGTAAACCAAGGCTCGGACAACGCCCGACTTTGCGGCGAAAATAAGACGAGGCGAAGGCTTGCTAATGGCGCGGCACCTCGTTCAATTTCGCGCGCCAATTGTGTTGGCGACCTCGTGGATTCGCTTCAGACCGTCGATAAGGGCGGGCACCTGGGCGAGCGGAATATTGTTGGGGCCGTCGCTCAGGGCGCGATCGGGATCCTCGTGGACTTCCATGAAGATTCCGTCCACACCGGTCGCGACTGCGGCGCGCGCGAGCGGCGGTGCGAACTCGCGCTGGCCGCCGGAACTTACGCCGCCCTCACCTGCGCCCGGGAGCTGCACCGAATGCGTCGCATCGAAGATCACCGGGTAGCCGAGCCGCCGCATGATCACGAGCGAGCGCATGTCCGACACCAGGTTGTTGTAACCGAACGACGCGCCGCGCTCGGTGAGCATGATCTTGTGATTCCCGGTGCTTTCGATTTTCGCGATCGCGGGGCGCATATCCCCCGGCGCGAGGAATTGCCCCTTCTTGATGTTGACGATGCGGCCAGTCTGCGCGGCCGCGATCACGAGATCAGTCTGGCGCGAGAGGAAAGCGGGCACCTGGAGGATATCGACGACCTCCGCCGCGGGTGCGCATTGTGCCGGCTCGTGGATATCGGTCAGCACGGCGAGACCCGTCTCGCGCCTCACTCGTGCGAGGATCTCGAGCCCCGCGTCGAGGCCGGGACCGCGATACGACTTCAGGCTCGTGCGGTTCGCCTTATCAAAAGATGACTTGAAGACAAGCGCAACGCCGGCTTTGCGCGCGATCTCGGCCAGGCGCGCGGCGTGGCGAAGGCACGACTCTTCGCTTTCGATCACGCATGGTCCGGCAATGAATGCGAGCGCGGTGCCGCCGAAAACGGCGTCGCCCGCTTTTATCTCGGCGACGCTCACTGCGCGAGTCGCAGCTCCCGCACCTTCGTATGCCGCGGCGCGACCTGCGTGCGGCGCTGGACCGCGGCGCGAATCAAGCCGCGAAACAGAGGATGACAATCGAGAGGCCGCGACTTCAGCTCCGGGTGAAACTGGCATCCGATGAACCACGGATGTCCCTTCAGCTCCATGATCTCCACCAGCGAGTCGTCGGGCGAGACGCCGGTCGCGATGAGTCCGACCTTTTCGAGGCGCGTGCGGTATGCGTTGTTCACTTCGTAGCGATGCCGGTGACGCTCGGAAATCTTCGCACGCCGATAGACGGAGTTGGTCAGCGTGCCCGGCTTGATCGTGCACGGATACGCCCCAAGGCGCATCGTGCCGCCGAGCTTCGCGACTTCCTTCTGCGACTCCATGATATCGATGACGAGGTCGGGCGAGCTGGGATCGATCTCGCGCGAATGAGCGCGCTTGAGGCCGAGCAGATTGCGCGCCGCCTCGATCACCATCATATGCAGGCCGAAGCAGATGCCGAGGATCGGCACGCTGTTCTCGCGCGCGTAGCGGACCGCGCGAATCTTGCCCTCGGTGCCGCGCTCGCCGAAGCCGCCGGGGACGATGATCGCGTGGGCGTCCTTCAGGCGCTCGTTGACATCCTGTTTCTCGAGCTCTTCGGAATCGACGTAGTCGATGGTGACCTTGGCCTCGTTGGCAACCCCGCCGTGCGAGATTGCCTCGTGCAGGCTCTTGTATGAATCGACCAGGTTGACGTACTTGCCGACGACCGCGATGTTAACATTCAGTTTAGGATTCTGCGCGGTCTTGACGATCCGCCGCCATTTGCTGAGATTCGGCGCGCCCGTCCAGATATTGAGCTTTTCGCATACGCGCTGATCGAAGCCTTCTTCGTGATAGCGCTGCGGCACTTCGTAAATGTCGGGAACGTCGCAAGCCGAGACGACGCTGTTTTCTTCCACGTTGCAGAAGTGCGCGACCTTGGCCTTGAGCTTTTTTTCAAGCGGCCGATCGCATCGGCAGAGCAGGATATCGGGCTGGATCCCGAGGCCGGTCAGTTCCTTGACGCTATGCTGCGTCGGCTTGGTCTTGAGCTCGCCTGCCGACGCGATAAACGGGACGAGGGTCAGGTGAACGTAGATGACGTTTTCGCGGCCGAGGTCCCATCGGAATTCGCGCGCCGCTTCGAGGAAGGGCAGGCTCTCGATATCGCCGACCGTGCCGCCGATCTCGACGATACAAAGGTCGCTGCCTTCGGCCGCGTCGAGGATGCGCCGCTTGATCTCGTCGGTGATATGCGGAATCACTTGCACGGTCGCGCCGAGATAGTCGCCGCGCCGCTCGCGCTGAATGACGGTGTCGTAGATCTGGCCGGTCGTGCAGTTGTTGCGGCGGCCCATCGTGGTCTGCACGAAGCGCTCGTAGTGGCCGAGATCGAGGTCGGTTTCGGCGCCGTCGTCGGTGACGAAGACTTCGCCGTGCTGCGTCGGGCTCATCGTGCCGGGATCGACGTTGATGTATGGATCCATCTTGAGCATCGTGACCTTGAGGCCGCGCGCTTCAAGCAGTGCGCCTAGCGACGCTGCTGCGAGGCCCTTGCCGAGCGAAGACACCACGCCGCCGGTCACGAATATGAACTTGGTCTTTGCGCGCTCCATCTTTATTCCCTCCCCCGTCACCGAGTTGATTCCTCCGCTGCGTCACGCGCCCGCTTCAGATCCTCCGCCGTGTCCACCTCGAGCGAAGGTGCGACCGACGCCACCACCCTTATTCTAAAGCCATGCTCGAGCGCGCGAAGCTGCTCGAGCTTTTCAATTTGTTCCAGCACGCCCTGGCTGAGCGTCGAAAACCGCAGGAGGAAGTCGCGCCGGTATGCGTAAACGCCGATATGGCGCAGCGCCACCTCGGGGATTCCGCCCTCGCGCGCGAACGGGATCGGGCTACGCGAAAAGTATAGCGCGTCTCCCGTCGACGAGCACACGACCTTGACGACATTTGGATTCTGCCACTCGTGCTCGTCGACAATCGGCGTCGCGATCGTCGCCATCGCCAGCGTTTGGTCGGCGCGCATCGGCGCCGCGAGCGCGTCGAGATCGGCAGGCTCGATGAACGGCAGATCGCCCTGGACGTTTATGTAGATGTCGGCGGGAACTTTACGCGCGACCTCGGCAATACGATCGGTGCCGCTCGGATGGTCGGGCGAGGTCATGATCGCCTCGCCACCCGCGGCACGGACGGGAGCTGCGATTCGCTCATCATCGGTGGCAACGACGACGCGCGACAGCGAACGCGAGCGCGACGCCTGCCGCCATACCCGCACCACCATCGGCACCCCCGCGATCTCTGCCAGTGCTTTGGCTGGCAGGCGCGACGAGCCATAGCGCGCCGGGATGACGGCGATCACCGAAGGGTCGGCCAGAGCGATTCTCCTGATGTGAGGATGAACGATCCGAGGTGCACATTCATTGGTAACTGGCGGCATGGTCGGTTGTCAATTTGAAGGCCAGAAGTTTGCGCACAGGTGAATCGGAAGAAGGAAAAAGATCACCACGAAGGCACTAAGGAAAGGACACCAAGGGCACGAAGGGAAGTTTGGATTAGAGAACAGTTGAACCGATCAGTTGAAAATGATCCGGTTCCTTGAAGAAAAAACTGTTTAGCTGACTCGGCGGAAGAGGTCGGGATATTTGACGACGAGGCCGGCACTGTCGATCTCGATTTTGCGGGTGAAGTCGCTGTCGACTGAGTCGTATCGGTAGTGAGTCGCGTCGAGGCGCGTGTAGCGCTGACGATCGGTTATGACTGTGAGCGCTGGCACTTGAATGTAGACCGCGAGGATTTCCTGCGCGTCGCCGGTGTTCATCTTGAGCCTGCGAATCGGCAGCGTGTTCGTAAATGGAGTCGCGGAAATATCGATGTCGATCGCGCCGGCGAGCTTTGGCAACGCTCGGCCTGATTGGCCTGACCAGTGCCCGCGCCCATCGCTCCTGAGTTTGAGCGAGCGGCCGCCGATGAGGTCGGCGTCGAGCTCGCGGACTCTCCACCAGCGATCCGCGACGATGCGATAGCGCAGCGCGAACGGTTTTGCTTCGGCGGTGCCGATAACGACCGACTCCGCCACGATTCGATTGGCAGATTGGGTGAGCACCGAATGCTCGAGACCCTTGCCGCTCCAGTCTTTCCAGCGGGCGATCGTCGCGCTTGCTATGATCGGCATCGTCGAACTCCCCTTGCTCCAACGCGAGGAGCGATATCATAGCGGAGTGCGGAAAGAAAAAGATCACCACGAAGGCACCAAGGGCACGAAGGGAAAGTTTAAATCGATGCGATTGCTCTAGCGATCGCGAATTTTCGCTGGATCGTTCTGCCCGCCATGCAAGCGCGGTTCCGGCAACGGTGCCGCACCTTGATTGCGTTTCCTGCTACTCGCGCGATCTCGTATAGCCTCGCCCGCGGCTGCCGCCGCAGGCGGAAGGCGCAAACGGGGAGAGGCCGCGGAGCGATTCGCGAGCGAATCACTCCGCGGGTGAGGGTGCTGCGGCGTGAGCAGGCAGAAGCCTCGGCGACTAACATTCTGCCGAGCTTCCGGCGGTGCACCCTTACCTGCGCGTCACGGCGCGAGCGAAAGAGAATCGCAAGCGCCGCGCCGCGCGACCGCTCCGGCTTTGCGGGCGAGGTGATTCCCGAATTTGCCGACGAACGTAATTCGACTAAAACGCAGAAGGCACCGGCCATTTGCCAGTGCCTTCGCGATTCTTGCGCGGCTGCGCGCTTACTTGCCGCGGATGCGGGTGCGGCGCATCTTGCGCTTGCGCGACTTGGCCTGCACGGGATCGGTGCGCCGCTTGCGGGCGAGCTTCGAGTTGCGGCGGTTGCGTTGACGGGAAGCGATCTTCATTGGTTCACCTGTGAATGATTGTATTGTTGCGGCGGCGCCGTCGCTCCGTAGGCTTCGCTTGCGCCGAGTTGCTCAGACGGCGCGCCCATGTCTATCGGGCTTATCGCGGTGACCTCGGTTAGCACGCCGGTGCCATCATGCACGACAACCCGGCCGAGCGGTTCTCCCGATCGGACCGGTCCGCTGATCGTCGGCGGCACATCGTACACGACCTTGACGTCCGATACATCCGTCTTGGGCAGCACGACTTTCACGTCGCGCGCCGCGATCGGTGTGATGGTTTCGCCCGTTTGCGCCCGCACTACTACCGGCAGCGGCTCGCCCGAGCGCAGCAGAGCAACCGCCGTATAGCGATCGAAGCCCCATTGCATGAGCTTGCCGGCTTGCGCAAAGCGCTGCTGATTCGACGGCGCACCCAGAATAACGGCGACCAGGCGCATATCGCCGCGCTTGGCCGTCGTGGTGACGTTGAAGCCGGCCATAAAAGTGAAGCCCGTCTTCAACCCGTCGCATCCTTCAAAGTGCCCAATCAGATGATTGGTGTTGTTGAGGATGCATACGCCGTTGTCGAACTCGACGTGCTCCTGGCTTGACCATTGGAGCAGGTTGGTTTCGCGAATGATCGCGCGCGCGACCGTCGCGAGGTCATAAGCGTCGGTGCGATCGACGTCGTGCGTCGGGCGCGGCGGGAGGCCATCGACGGTCTGATACTCTGTATGCGTCATGCCGAGCGAGCGCGCCCGCGCATTCATCATGCGGACCGTCACTTCGACGGAGCCGCCGATTTTCTCCGCGACTGCGACCGCGGCATCGTTCGCCGATTTGACCAGCGCCGCCTTCATCAGCTCACCGAGCGGATAGACGTCGCCTTCCTTGAGGCCGAGGCGCGAGCCACCGGTGTGCGCCGAGCGCTCGGATATCCTGACCGGATCGCTCATATGAACGCGGCCGGCGTTGACCTGCTCCGACGCGACCAGCAGGAGCATCATCTTGGCCATCGAGGCCGGCGGCCACTGCATGTCGGCGTTGTAGGCATAGAGCACGCGGCCGCTGTCAGCATCTTCAAGCAGCGCGCCCTTATACAGCGGGATCGCGGTATGCGAGGCGCCCGCCGCTGTCCCGTTCGAATGATGCATCGCGTGATGCCGATGCGAGGTTGCAGTCGCCATCGCCGGTGAGCCGAGCCCGAATCCGGCGGCGACGAAGATCGCGGTTACCCAGCGCGCAGTCCTGGCAGTTTTCCACACTTCCACATCCACCTTCCTGGCCATCTTCTGTTATCCCCCTCCCGTCCTCAGGGAGCGTGAGTAAAACCCGACGATTCCGCGCCGCCGTGCGAATCGCTGCGCTGGTACTGCTGCAGGATCGCGAGATTGGTGCGCGCGGGAGAGTAGTCGGGATTGGAGCTGACCAGTTCGGTCCACTCCTCGTTGGCTCTCATATATTTGCCCTCTTCGGCATAGATAGCGCCGAGAGTATTGCGGGCATCTGGTTGTTCAGGATCGATCTGCAGCGAGAGCAGATCCTCCTGCTCGGCTTGAGCGAGAAGGCCGAGCCGCTCATAGGCGAGAGCGAGATTGAAATGGGTCTCGGCGCGCTCGGGTCCAAGGAGAGTCGCCAGGCGCAAGACATCGCTCGCCTGACGGACCTGGCCGTTTTCGAGGTAGAGGAGGCCGAGGTTGAGGAACAGCTGCCAATCGTCGAGGCCCAGGTTGATCGCAGCCTGGTATTCGCTGAGTTCCTTGCCATGCTGTCCCATCTCGCCATAGGCGAAGCCGAGATGGTAGTGCGCGAGAGCATTGCCGGGTTCGCGGCGGATCACCGACTGATGGCGACGGATCGCCTCGTTGTAGTCTTCCATGCCGAGGAAATAATCGGCGAGCGGATCGCAAACCTGTTCATCGTGACCAACGCTCTGGGTGCTGGCGGCGACAGCCATCGGACGCTGCATAACGAGCGTCAAAAGGAGCACCAACAAACACAAAGTGCGAAGAATCGCCAACTCTGATCAATGCCCCCGCAAATCAAGGCATACGCGGAAACGCGCTAAATGCTAGCAGGAATCTGTGGATAAAAAAACGCGCGGCGTTTTGGTCGCCGCGCGCTCTTAAAGAAACAGGCGCCGTGCCGCGGATTGTCCGCAGCCAGCGCCGGAGGCAAGCCGCGGGCTCGCCCCCCGATCCTTTTCGGATCTAAGGTTAGTTACCGGTCGAAGGTGCAGCCGCCGGCGAGGCCATCGAACCGCCGCTCATATCGCCGCTGTCGCTCTTCTTCTTGTGATGGCGATGATGATGCTTGGTCGCTGCGGGCGATGCGTCGCCAGCAGGCGCAGCCATACTGGATTCGGCTGCCGGTGAACTTGCCGCCGCGCCACTGTCCTGAGCAAGGACGGGGGCCGCCAGGGCGCCGGCGAACAGGACGGCGGTTAGAACAGAGAGGGTGCGCTTCATACCTTTGAATCTCCTTGGACAGGCGGCCCGACATGGGTCGCAGTGTCGCGTATTGAATACTGCTATAGCTGTGCCACGCGTCGGCGGCAAGAATCCCTCGCAAATAAGCACCTTTTTACTGGCATCCGCTTGCTGCTTAGACCAATCCGTTAATCCTCGTATACCCTTTGGGCTGCTCGAACAAACATCGACTGCCGCTAACGATGCGCCAAAGCGCCCTCGGCCTTGAGCTCGCGATAGAGCTGGAACAACTCCTTGAAGGCGCGCATCACTACTTTCAGATTCGCGCCCGATTGCTCACCGGCAAGGCGCGGCAGATGGCTCACATCGGTCTCGGCGATCCGCACGCCCCGCCCGGTAAGCCGCGCCATCAGCTCGGTCGAGATCATCGCACCGTGGGCGCGTAGATCGATTTGCTCCAGGAAATCGCGCTTGAACAGCTTAAAGCCACAATCTATGTCGCTGATCGTGATTCCGAGCAGCAGACGCACCAGCGTCGTCCATGCTTTGCCGTTGACGCGCCGCATCAGCGGATCGGCGCGATGCGCCCGCCGGCCCGCCACGACATCGTTGTTATCCGCCAACGAAGCCAGCTTGCCGATATCCGCAGGATCGAACTGACCGTCGCCGTCAGCCAGCAGCACCCACGGCATCCGCGCCGCGCGAATACCGGAAATCACGGCGCCACCGTAGCCGCGATTCACCTCGTGATTCACGACCTTCACGTGCGGATCCTCGGCCGCGAGCCGCTCGGCGATCTCGCGGGTGCGATCGCGGCTGCCGTCGTTGACGACGATTACTTCGTAATCGTCGGCAAAGCGCGGCAGTTCTTTTATGAATCCGCGCACGACGCGCTCGACGTTGCCTTCTTCATTATGCGAGGGCAGGAAGACGCTTAGTCCGGGCAGGCGGGCAGACGTGCTCAATGGAGGTTAATCCGAATTTGTCGACGCAGATTTAAGCTGATTTCGCGGGGCGGATAAAGCTGCTTTTTAGGGCCCTCAGTCGCCGATCTCGCGATAGCCGCCGCGGAAGAAGAGCAGAGGCTTCACCTCGCGCGTCTCAGCCTGCTCGACCTCACCCAGGTAAACCGTATGGTCGCCGCCGTCGATCGTATTGGTGACGCGACATTCGATGTAAGCGAGCGCGCCTTCGAGAATCGGCGCGCTGTTGGCGCCGGCACGATACGCGACGCCCTGGAACTTTTCCCCGCCACTGACCGCGAAACGCCGTGAGATCGCCTCCTGGTCCGAGGCCAGGATATTCACGGTGAAGACCTTGCTCTCCTCGAAGCACGGATAGCTCTCGGCCTTCTTGTCGACGCAGATAAGGACCAACGGCGGAATGAGCGACACGGATGTGAAAGCATTGGCAGTCAGGCCGTGCAGCTCGCCCGAGGCGCGCAGCGTGGTGATCACGGTAACGCCGGTTGCGAAGTGTCCCATCACGCGGCGCAGTTCATTCTTTTCGATAGCCATCTCACAACTCCGAGTCGAATCGCGCGATGCTATCAGACGCTTTCCGAACCGGTCAAAAGGTCCCGCCGCGATCTTACTTGTCTTTTTCCTTATCCTCCTCATGATGGCGCGGGATTAGATCCTTGCCGCCGACGTAGACATACTCGAGGTCGAGCGAGGTAAGCGGATCGTCGCTCTGGCAGATTCTGGCCCCCTCTGGCGAAGCGATGAAGATAGTGTGATCTCCTGCCACGACACTCTTCACAACGCGTGCTTCGATCGAGACCATCGCGAGCTTGAGCCACGGCACGCCGAGCACCGGCGAAAGCTCGTATTCGGACTCGTCGAGGTTGTCGGGGCGGCGGGCGCGCGCCGAATAGAAGTAATCCTCGAGTTCCCGGCCGCGCTTTCCGACGACATTTAGACCGAGCATTTGGGTGCGGGTGATAATCCCGTGGCTGAAATGGCGATTATCTACGGCCGCCGAGAAAAGCGCCGGCTCGCCGGATACCTGCGTGACCCATGACGACGACATCCCGTGGGTACGACCCTCCTCGTTCACGGTCAGTACGTAGATTCCGGTCGTCAACGATGCGAACGCGCGGGCTAAATAAGGCTCCATAGCATCTACGCTCTCCAGAACATTTTAGATGATTCGAAAGGTGAAACGGGAGCGGTGACGATTGATCTTCGTCGTCAGCATTTTCAGAATATAACCAACTGAGGGAAGGTTGCTGGTGGTGGAGAAGTCAACGTCATTTTTTTCAGTCGCCCTCGCCGCTATCTTTATGCTCTTGCTAGGATGCGCGAGCCTGGCCGTTGCCGATCCTTCGGCGGTCGATGGCACTCCGCCGATCACTGGCGGCGAAGCGGAGAAGCAGAATATCGTTCCGCAGGCGCCCTCTCAGATACTCCCGCACGAGGCTTACGTTCCGCCGCCCGATACTCCTGTTGCTCTGCCCACGCCCGCTCCTGAAGCCAACTCTAGCGCCTCGCAGTCTGGAGCTTCGAGCGCATCGGCGGCGCTCGACGGTGCCGGCGCCGAGGCCGCATCCAGGGCGAATGATCGCGAGCCGACGCCCGGTCTCTTGCTTTTCAAGCGCACGCGCGATCTGTCGTTTGCCGACCCGCTCAGTTGGTCGGTAATGGTTTACAAGAGCCGCCACATTCTCGTGGTTTACTACAAGGGCCGACGCTATCAGACCTATCACGCCGTGTTCGGGCGCAACCTCGACGATGGCGAAAAGGAATACGAGGGCGATCGCCGCACTCCCGAGGGCGTTTACACGATCATCGAGACGCATCGCAGCCGGCGCTGGCGATGGTTCCTGACGCTCAACTATCCGAACCTCGTGGACCGGCTGCGCTACTACGAGCTCGTCGATAGCGACGTCATCCCTATACATAACGGGCACGTGGTCGGCGTCGGCGGCCGCATCGGCATCCATGGCACGGATGATCCGGTGCTCAATCATGGCAACGTCAACTGGACCACGGGATGCATCTCGGTCGACAACGATGTAATCGACCAGCTTCATCGGCTGTTGCCGGTCGGCACGATCGTGATCATCAAGCCGTAATGTCTGCTGCTCCCTAAAATCAGGTTTACTCGCGCCCCGCATTGCGCCATCTAGGTAATACGCTCGCGGCCGTATCGCGGCGCGGAGGGCACTCCGATGGGCACTGCGGAAAACAAGGAACTGGTACGCGGATTCTTCGCCGATATCGCCAAGGGCAACCTCGATGGCGCGCTGAGCCGGCTGGCCGAGGATCTGCAATTCACCTTGATCGGAACCACCCGGCTTTCGGGCGTGTTCAAGAGCCGGCAGGAATTCGTTGACAAAGTGATGATGCCGCTCGGCTCGCAGCTCGACGGCGGACTCACGATCACGCCCGAGAACATCATCGCGGAAGGCGACTTCGTCGTGATGCAATCGCGCGGGCAGTCGAAAACGCGCAGCGGCGCTTCCTACAACAATACCTATTGCCAGGTGTTTCGAATCGGGGGCGGCAAAATCCAGGAAATGACCGAATACCTCGATACTGAGCTCGTTACCAAAGTTTTCGGCCAATAATCGATCGATAGTCACTCCCGGAGGGCAAATGGCTGATCATCCGATTCGTTTCGGCGTTCAGACTGCACAGCAGAATACCAGTTGGGAAGCACTGCGCGATTTCTGGGCCAGGGCGGACGACTGGGGCTACGACTCGCTATGGGTATTCGATCATTTCTATCCGATTTTTTCGCCCGACCCGGCTGGGCCGTGTTTCGAGGGATGGACCTTGCTCAGTGCGCTCAGCCAGAACACCAAGCGCGCCCGAATTGGCGCGCTCGTTAATGGCAATACCTATCGCAATCCGTGCCTGGTCGCGAAGATGTCGGCGACGCTCGATCATGCAAGCGGTGGCCGCTTCAACCTGGGCATCGGCGCAGGATGGTTCGAGCTCGAGCATCGGAGCCTGGGGTTCGATTTCAAGACGGTTGGTGGCCGCCTCGAGGGGCTCGACGAATCGTGCCAGATCATCAGGAGCATGTTCACCAACGACAAGACCACGCTCAAGGGAAAGCATTTCAACGTCGTTGACGCGGTATGCAATCCCAAGCCGGTGCAGAAGCATCTGCCCATGATGATCGGTGGACACGGCGAGAAGGTATTGCTGAAGCTCGTCGCGAAACACGCCGACATGTGGAACATGACCAATGCCGACGCGGGCGAAATGAAGAGGCTCATCGGCACTATCGAGCGCCACGGCGATACCGTCGGCCGCAATACTGACGAAATCGAGAAAACCCTGATGCTGGCGCTATGCTACAAGGCGCCCAAGCAGCGCGAGGAGACGCTCACATCGCTAATCGCGATGATGGCGCAGACGACGCCCGAAAAGGCCCGCGACCGAATCATTATCGGCAGCAAGCAGGAATGCATCGACAAGCTCGAGGGCTTCATCAAAGCCGGCGTTACTCACTTCATATTCATGCACAGCCCGCCGCTCAGCGACGAAAACGATATCCAGGCCTTCGCCGAGGACGTAGCACCGCAGTTCAGATCGCGCTGAAGAAATAGCAACTAGCTATTCCGCTTTGCACCCTCTCCTGCTGGTCCCCTCTCCTTATCCTAGGAGAGGGGATCAGAATTAGGCACTAGCGCGATGATGATCGGGGCGCACAACTCTCAGCTCGGGGCGGCCTGTGGGAGGCACCACTGGGATATCGTCGTCTTCGCGGCGTGACCATCTGAAGAAAATCAGCGTAAAGACGAACATCAGGTAGGTGCCCTGCCCGACCCACATCATGAGACCGCCGAGCACCTGGTCGTCGATCGGCTTGATGCCCCAGCCGTGCGCACCCTCGGCGTACCACGGGTAGATCACGTTCGTCGCGAGTGTGATCGGCGCGGCGACCGCCGTCATCGGGATCATCAGCAGGAACAAGTAGAGAATCTGCGCCGGGTACGAGAGGCGCGGCAGCTCTGGAATTGGACTCAGGATCGGCCACCACATGATGACGCCGGCGGTCATGAAGGTGAGATGCAGGAAGATGTGGAAATTCTCATCGCGGCACATCCGCTCGAAGATCGGCGGGAAGTGCGCCGTGACGAACACCGCCGCGAACGTCACGAACGCGACGACTGGATTAGTGAACAGCTTCGCGATCGGGTTGACGAATCGATTCGTCAGGATCGGCGCAATCATCCAGCCCGGCGTGCCGAGCAGCAGAAGCGGCGGAATCACGAAGGTCTGCAGCAGATGCTGCAGCATGTGCATCGCAAAGATGCGCTGGTCGGCCAGCTCGTCGAGCGTGGTGTGCGTGAACAGGATCGCGCCCATCGCAAGTGCAAACCACATCGCCTGACGGCGCGTCGGCTTGCGGCCGCATAGACGGCTCGCCAGCAGGTAAAGCCCGATCAGCGCCGCGACGCCGAGCGGGATACTGGGATGTTCGAAATACTCGTCCATTTGCCGGAACTCCCGGCGGCGCTCCTAGAGCGGCGTCGTAATCAGAAGATGATGCGACAGATACGCGAAGAGCAAAACCAGCGCGAGCAGCAACAGCGTCGCCATTATCAACGGAAAAATGAAGATGCCGCTGAGCAGCCATCCGTCGTACTTCAGATGCATGTAGAACATCGCGACCAGCACGAACTTCGCGCCTGACAGTACCAGCAGGAGAGGCACCAGCACGGGCCGCAATGCGTGTACGTAGAAGACAGTGACTTCCATCACGGTCAGCGCGACCAGGAACGCGGCGACGATCAGATAGGTCGCCGCGCCGGGATGATGAAGTTCCCCGGCCGGATGCTCAGTCATCACTTCAGCGGTTGCGCTCATGCTCCACTCACCGTCTGCATCAAGTACACCAAGGTAAAGATTACAATCCAGACCACGTCGACGAAATGCCAATAGAGGCCGGCCAGTTCGAGCGACAGCGCGCGCGACTTGCCGAGCTTGCCCATGAACGCCGCGACCAGCAGCACGCTGAGCCACAGCACGCCGATCGCGACGTGCGCGCCGTGGAATCCGACCAGAGTGAAGAACGACTGCGAGAACAGGTTGGTCGTGTAGCCCATGCCCTCATTATAGAAGTGCGTGAACTCGTAGACCTGGCCGCCCAGGAAGATCAGGCCGAAGAAGACCGTGCCGCCAAGCCAGATTTTTTCCCATCGGCGATCGCCGCGCTGCGTCGCCGCGAGCGCGAGCACCATCAGCAGCGAGCTCATCAGCAGGATGAACGTACTGAACGAGGTCAGCGGGATTTCGAGGATCTCGGGGCCCGGGTGACCAATGCTGCGTGACTTATAAACGATGAAAGTCGAGATCAGGCTCGCGAAGAACACGCACTCCGAGCCCAGGAAGGACCAGATGCCGACCTTGCGCACATCGATTCCGCCGGAGGACGGCGCATGCTCGGGATCGTGCGTCTCCCGTCCAAAGCCCGGATACTCGAAGGCCATTCCGATGATCGACAGAATCGCGGTCGCGGCGCCGATGAAAATGATGCGGTAGTAGCCGACGATCAGGCCGAGGCCCATCAGGCCGATCCCCAGGCTGATCACGAGCGGGAAGATCGATGGCGCTGGCATATGCACGTGCGACAGGTCGACCGGCCCTTCAGGCTCGGGCAGTTGGGGCGCCTGGCCTGAGACGTATGCCGCGACGCCGCGCGAACCGGCACGGCCGTATTTCAGGCTCCACCACGCATCGCGTCCGCGAATCGCGGGCAGCGTCGCGAAGTTGTACGCGGGCGGCGGCGAAGCGACCGACCATTCGAGGGTGCGGCCGTCCCATGGATCGGCAGGCGCCTTTTCGCCGCTCATCAGGCTGCGAATTATATTGATATAGAAAACCAGGAACGCGATTCCGAGGATGAACGCGCCCACGGTCTCGAGGCGGTTGAGGCCTTCCCAGCCGAGGTCAGCGCCGTAGGTATAGGTGCGCCGCGGCATCCCCCACATCCCAAGGAAATGCATCGGGAAGAAGGTCATGTTGAAGCCGATGACGGTGAGCCAGAAATGCAGCTTACCGAGGCCATCGCTCATCGTGCGGCCAGTGATCTTCGGCCACCAGTAGTAGAAGCCGCCGAGGATCGCGAACATCACGCCGCCGAACAGCACGTAATGGAAATGCGCGACGACGAAGTACGAGTCGGTCTGCTGCAGATCGATGGGCGCGCTCGCGTGCATGATTCCGCTGAGGCCGCCGATCGTGAATTCGAGCACCATGCCCAGTGCGAAGAAGAACGCAGTCGTCATCCGCAGCGAGCCGCCCCACACCGTCGCGATCCAGCTGAACACCTTGATACCGGTCGGGATCGCGATGAGCATCGAGGTGATCGCGAAGGCCGAGTCCGCCACCGGGCCCATGCCGGTCGCGAACATGTGATGGCCCCACACGCCGTATGACAGGAACGCGATCAGCACGATCGAGTACGCCATCATCGGATAGCCGAACAGCGGCTTGCGCGAGTTGGTCGGGATGATCTCCGAGATGATGCCGAAGGCGGGCAGCGCCATGATGTAAACTTCAGGATGACCGAAGAGCCAGAAGAGGTGCTGCCACAGAATCGGCGTCGCGCCCGCGGTCGAGACGTAAAAGTGCGTGCCGAAGAAGCGATCGAGGAGCAGGAAGATCAGGCCGACCGTAAGCGGCGGAAAGGCCAGCAGGATTAGGATCGACGTGATCATCAACGACCAGATGAACATCGGCATGCGCATGTAGCTCATGCCCGGCGCCCGCATCGTGACAATCGTCGTCAGGAAGTTGATGCCCGTCAGAACTGTCGAGGTACCCGAGACCAGCAGGCCGACGACCCACCAATCGACAGCGAGATCGGGCGAGTAGTAGCGCTCGGTCAGGTTCGCGTAGCCGAACCATCCGGCGTTCGGCAGGCCGCCGCGGATCCATCCGAGATGCAAAATGATCGCCGCCGTCAGCGCCATCCAGAAGCTGAGCGCATTGAGCCGCGGGAACGCGACGTCGCGCGCGCCGATCTGGAGCGGGATCATGAAGTTGCCGAAGGCGCCGAGCAGCAGCGGCATCACGACGAGGAAGACCATCGTCGTGCCGTGCATCGTGAACATCTCGTTGTAAGTCGCGGCGGTGATGAAATGATTGTCGGGCGACCAGAGCTGGATGCGGATCAGCATCGCCTCGATACCGCCGAAGACCAGGAAGATAAGTGCGCTCGCCAGGTACAGCACCGCGACGCGCTTATGATCGATCGTGGTCAGCCAGCTTAGTATGCCACCGCCTTCGAGGTAGCTCGGCTGAGGAATCGTAATCGGTTTTGGTTGGGCAGCCATGCGAGCTCCTACTTCAAGCTCTCAAGGTAAGCGACCAGGGCATCGAGCTTTTGCCCCGGCAGCAGGAGACCCGGCATATTCGCGCCGGGCTTGATTTCCTGAGGATCGGTAATCCATTTCTTGAGATTGTCGGGGTCGTTCTTGAGCACTCCGGCGGCAATCGTCGTGCGGCTGCCGATGTGCGTCAGGTTGGGTCCGAGATAACCCTTTGAGATGCCCTCGACGGTATGGCAGGCGGTGCACGGACTCGTCGCGAAAATCTTCGCGCCGTCGCTCGCTAATTGATCGTTGTCAGGAGGCTGAACTGCCCCGGCGAGCTGCGCCTTCTCCCACATCGCGAAATCGGTGGGCGTCTCCACAAAGGTGCGGAAGCGCATGTTCGCATGCGAGAGCCCGCAGAACTCGGCGCACTGGCCGGGATACATGCCCGGCACGGTTGCGATAAACGTCAGCTCGTTGATTTGGCCGGGCACGACGTCGCGTTTGCCGCCGAGCTGCGGCACCCAGAAGCTGTGAATGATATCGGCCGACTCGAGATGCAGTCGGATCGGCTGTCCGGTCGGGATATGCAGTTCGTTGGCGGTCTTGACGCCGTCGGGATAGTCGAACTCCCACCACCATTGATGCGCAACGACCTTGATCTCGAGCGATCCTTCGGGCGCCTTTGCCGGTTGCGAGCGGAAAATCGTTCGCACCGTCGGGATCGAGATCATTAAAAGGACAAGCGCCGGGCCGAGCGTCCATGCGACTTCCAGTTTCAAGTCAGAGGAGGCCTGGCTTGGCGGCGCGGCTTCTCCCGCGCGGGTCGAGAACACGAACACGGCAAGGAAGAACGCGACCAGCACGATCGCGAGGATGATCGCGTCCCACAACGTCACCTCGATAAAGAGGTGATGAATCCACTCGGCCATGTCGCTCTTGGGCGCGAGCGTCGTCATCGGCAGGTTCGCCGATTGCTCGCATCCCATGAGCGCCAGCACAGCCGCCGATAACATCGCGAGCGCGGCTCGTTTAGACCGAATCATTCGTCGTCTCCAACCGGCTCACCCGCGCTCGCCGCGGTCGCAACGCGGTTCAAGCCGGGAATCGCACAAAGAATAAACGCACCCAGGAAGCCGAGCGTGATCAAGAGCTGCGTCAGCCCGAACGGGATCGCGTCGAGCGACAGCGACGGCACCACCAGCACATAGCGCTCCAGCCACATCCCAATGAGGCCGACGAATGCGACGCCGCCCAGGATCGCGGGCGTCTGTTTGGCCTTCACGCTCATCAGCACGATGAACGGGATGACGAAGATCATGATCGCGCAGGCCAGTGAGAGCGGCGACCACGGCATATGATGCACGCGCTGGACGATGAAGAACGTCTCGACCGGCAGGTCGCCGTACCAGATCACGATGTACTGCGAGAAGAGCAGGTATACCCAGAACACCGAGAACGCGAACACGAACTTGCCGAGGTCGTGCAGCACCTTGGGCTTGGTAAACGTGTTGCCGGGCTTGAGTCGCCCGCGCAGGAGCACCGCGCAAAATGCCATCGCCACGACACCGCTCCAGAACGCGCCCGCCAGGAAGAACCATCCGAACAGCGTGCTGCGCCAGACCGGTGCCAGCGACATCACGAGATCGATGCCGAACATCGAATAAATGAAGACGTAACCGATCGCCAGAGCTGGTCCGACACGCCAGATAATCGGCGGAGGGAAGTCGATCGTCTCGGGAGAGAGGATCCACATGCGTGCTTTGTCGCCGCGCGAGAACCGTACGAGGATCGTGCTCATGAGCGCCAGGAGGAAAAAGCCGAGGCCATCGCGCAGAAACAGGAACGGCGTGTTGAGGTAGGCCGCCTTGTGCGCGATCGGATGCAGCACCCACGGGAAGATCACGGCCCGGCCGAAAAAGAGTCCCCAGAAGAGCGCGAACCCGACCCACAGGAACGGCAGGAAGGCCTCGGCGAGGCGATACTGCGTGGTGCCCGCCCATCGCGCCTGAGTCAGGTAGTAAGCGGCTGACGCAACCATCGCGCCCTGCGCAACGCCGGTGAAATACAAAAGACCGACGAGATAGGCTTCCCAGACCGTGGCCGCGTCGCCGCGCATGATTCCCATCGCGAAGCCGATCACGCCGAGAACGACGAGAATCGCACCGACGACGCCCGTGGCAGTGCCAACGACCGCGACCGGTTCATAGCGCAGGTTAGCGATCACCTCAGCGCGGCTCGGGCCGCCCGCGGCATGTACATTGGCGCTCATCTCAAGACCGCCTCGCTGGATGAAGAAGAAAAATCGCTAAGCGGCTTCACTGGTTACCTCTTCTGCGCCCGCGGTCCTCATCAACCCTTCGATCAACGAGCGATTCTCCTCATCGCAATGGACCGCCAGACCGAAAGCGTCACCGGTGAAGCGATCCTTGAAACCCTCGGCCGGCTCCAGCGCGGGCACGCCTGAAAATCCCAGGAAGCCGAGAAAACCGAAGATACCGCCGAACAGGATCATGAGCTCGAAGCAGATCACGATGAACGGCGGCCACGAAATCAGCGGCTTGCCGCCGGCATTGAGATGCCATTCGTAGGACGTGCCGATCGTTATCGCGAGGCCGGTGAGCACGCCGGAGATTCCGCCCGTCAGGGAGACCCAGCGCGCCCGGCTTTTCGGCTTGCCGATTGCGTGCGCCACGATATGGCTCGGGAAGGGCGAGAACGTCCTGAACTGCGAGATATTCGCGGCGCGCAGTTCCTCGATCGCATGCGCGCACTGCTCCTCTTCCGCGAAGCTTCCGACGATGACGACGGCGTTGCTCATGCCGCCCTCGAGTAGTCCTTTTTGAGCGCGCGGCGCAGGAAGCTCAGGCCTTCCTTCATCTCAGTCATCGAAATGATCGGCGCGAATCTCGTGAACAGCGAGAACAGGCCCAGGAACCACGCGAAGCTGCCGACGGTGATCATGATTTCCGTGATCGACGGCGTGTAAGGGCCCCACTGCGAGGGTTCGAAGTTGACGCGCAGCGAGCCCGCGATAATTACGAAGCGCTCGAACCACATCCCGATGTTCACGAAAATCGTGATGATCCAGAGCGCCGTCAGGTTGACGCGGATCTTCTGCGAGAAGAGCAGCAGCGGGATGACGCAGTTGCAGGCCACCATCGTCCACCACATCCAGCCCCACGGCCCAAAGTAGCGCATATGAAAGGTCATCTGCTCGATCGGATCGCCGGAGTACCACGTCATGAATGTTTCAGTGAGGTACGAGTACGACACGATAAGCGAAGTGAGCAGAACAACTTTCGCGAGGTTGTCGAAATGCCACGGCGTCAGCAGCTCCTCGAGGCCCAGCATCTTGCGCATCGGGATGAGGAGCGTCATGACCATCGCAACGCCGGAAAAAATCGCGCCCGCGACGAAGTACGGCGCGAAGATCGTGCTGTGCCAGCCCGGTAGCTGCGCCATCGCGAAGTCCCATGACACGACCGAGTGAACCGACAGCACGAGCGGCGTCGCGAGCCCCGCCATCAAGAGGTAGATCATCGAATAGTGGCGCCACTGGCGATCCGTGCCCTGCCAGCCCATCGCGAGCACGGTGAAGATTTGCTTGCGGATACCGACCGCCTTGTCGCGGATACTCGCGAAGTCGGGGATCAGACCCATCGTCCAGAAGAGCGCGCTGATTGTCAGGTAGGTGCTGACGGCGAAGGCGTCCCATACCAGCGGCGAGCGGAAGTCCGGCTGCAGATAGCGCTCATTGGGATAGGGCAGCAGCCAGTACGCGAACCATACGCGGCCAAGGTGGATCAGCGGGAAGAGGCCCGCGGTCGCGACGGCGAAGATCGTCATCGTCTCGGCGGCGCGATACACCGCCGTGCGCCAGCGCGTGCGGAACAGGAACAGTATCGCCGAGATCAGCGTGCCCGAGTGCGCGATACCGACCCAGAAGACGAAGTTCGTGATGTATATCGCCCACATGACGGGCTGGCGCAGTCCCGTCACTCCCAGGCCGTTGTAGATTTGGCGCGTCCACAGCGCGGCGGCGATACCGACGAGCGTGAAGCAGAAGCCGACCCACGCCCAATAGAGGAGCCCGGGCGGCTCCATGACCTTGAGCACGTTGCGATCGACGTCGGCAAAAGACGGCTCGGCGATCTGCTTGGGTACGGCAGCCACTTACGCTTTTCCTTTCTCGCGATAGATATCGCGCAGGTAGACGATTGCGGGTTGAGTATTGAGCTCTTCGAGGGAGCGGTAGTCGCGAACTTTGTTGAGCTCGCGCCGCTGCATCATCGCACTCGAGGAATCCTTGATATCGCCAAAAGTGATCGCCTTGGCGGGACAGGCTTGCGCGCAGGCCGGCGTGATTTCGCCGTCGCGCACCGGTCGCGACTCCTGCATCGCATCGAGCTCGCCGTACTGGATTCGCTGCACGCAGAAGGTGCACTTTTCCATCACGCCCGCGCTGCGCACGGTCACATCGGGGTTGAGCTGCAGATTCATCGGCGCCGGAAAGTCGTATTGGAAATAGTTGAAGCGCCGGACCTTGTACGGACAGTTGTTCTCGCAGTAACGAGTTCCGACGCAGCGGTTATAGACCTGGCCGTTGAGGCCTTCCTGAGTATGGTAGGCCGCGAACACGGGACACACCGGCTCGCACGGTGCGTGATCGCACTGCTGACAGAGCATCGGCGCGAGATAAAGCTGCGGCGCGTGGTCCTTCTCGTGCTCCTCGGGGTAGTAGCGCTCGATTCGGATCCACGACATGATCCGCCCCTCGTCAACCCGCTCCTTGCCAACCACTGGAACGTTGTTCTCGGCGTAGCAGGCGGCGACGCAGGCACTGCATCCGGTGCACGAGTTGACATCGATCGTCATGCCCCACTTGTGCTTGGGGTAATCCCAGGCCGGATAAAATTCGTATGGGCCTTTGACTTCTTCTTCGTTGCTCTCGGGAACTTCGCCGCGCGCGAGCTGCTCAACGCTGATCGCTTCGATAATCGAGCGTCCCAGCATCTCGCTCTTGCCGAGCGGCGTGACGAGCTTGCGCGAATCTCCCGTCGCGCGGGCATTCACGGCGCCGGTCGTGCGTGTCGCCGCCAGGATCACCCACGGATTTCCGCCGACGTTGGTCGCGTAGCGGCCGTATGCCGTATGGCCTTGGCCGAACGGCACCGCGACAACCCCCGGCGCGACGGTATCGCGCACCAAGGCGGGCGCGAGCATCACGCCCTGATCGGTCTTCAGCTCTACGATCGCATCCTGCACGATTCCGAGTTTGGAAGCGGTGTCGGGATGAATCTCAGCCCAGTTGTCCCAGACGATCTGCGTGACGGGCTCGGGAATCTCCTGCAGCCACGGCTTATCCGCTCCGCGTCCGTCGTAGAGGAAGATATGCGGATAAGCGTAGAGCGAAAGCTCGCGCGGCTGCCTCGGCGCGGGCGCCTGCACGTTGGCGAGGTTGAGTTTTACAGTCGAGACCTGCTGGTCCTGGTAGAGGCCGCCTTCGCGGCGCGCTTTCACCCAGAAATCGTCGAACGAACCGCCCGCCTTCGCGCCGAGCGCCTGCCACGCCGCCTTGACCGCGTCGGCAGTCGTCGCCCAGGTCGGATTCTTCGTGGTGCCGAGCAGCACGTCGCCGAGCGCTTTGCTCTGGAAGACGGGCTGCATGACGGGCTGGCCGAGGCCATTAACACCTGCGCGCGCATTCGTATCGCGCCAGGTCTCGAGCGGGTGATGCGCGGGGAGCAGCAGATTCGCCATCCCGGCGGTCTCATCAGGCACACCGCCCGCCCACACCACTGTTGGGACTTTCTGCAGCGCCTCGGCAACGCGGTAATCCGACGGCATCGAGTAGACGGGATTCGCACCCGCAACCACGAGCACGTCGACTTTGCCGTCGCGCATCGCATCGACCAGCGCCTTTACCTCGTCCGTGGAACTGACGGACGCATCGGGGGCGCCGTCGAGGTACATGATCGTCTTGCCGAAGTTGCCGGTGACGGAATTCAGGATGAGCGCCGCGTAATGAGCTGCGGGATCATCAGTGCCGGCGATCGCAAGCGCGCCATCGGCCTTGCCGAAGGCCTCGCCAATGCGATTGATCGTATCGACTGGCACGCCGGTGCGCTGGCTGACCGTTGCGGGATCGTAATTGGCGACGAGAGTGCCGAGCGCGTTGAGATCGACGCCGGAGTTCTGCGAAACCCAGCGCTGCTTGAGCATCACGTTCAGCACGGCGAACGCAATATCAGTCTCGGCGCCGGGAGCCACTCCGACCCATTCATCGCACTTGCCGGCCGTCATGCTGAGACGCGGCCCGACATAGAACGAGCGGCCGATCGTCAGCGCTCCGCGGCGGTCCCTGGGTGCGCGAAACTGCGCGTACTGGCGGTTGAATTCGACGGGCGAGATCCAGGTCTCGAGGAAGTTGGCGCCAAACGACACCAGCACCTCGGCTTGATCGATTCGAAATTGCGGGATGTCTTTGCGGCCGAAGAGCGCCTGCGACGCTTCGCGCATGCCTTCGTTGTTGAGAGGAGCGTAGAAAACGGCGCGGCTCGAATTGTTGGCCGCGGTCCAGGCCTCGACGATCTTGCGGAATGTAGGTCCCTGGGGAAGCCCGAGGAACGCGACGCGATCCTTGCCGGCCTTGGAGGCGGTATCGAGCTTGTCGCCAAGAGTCTTTAGCGCTTCGTCCCATTCGATCTTCGTGAGCGCGCCGGTGCCGTCGCGTTTCTGCGGAAATGCCAACCGATCGGGATTGTAGAGGCCCTGCAGACCCGCCTGGCCGCGCGCGCAAATCGAACCCGAGCTGATGGGATCGGCGGGATTGCCATCGAGATGGGTCGCGCGGCCCTCGCGCACGGTCGCAATCAAACCGCATTGCGCGGGGCATTCGTTACACGTCGTCGCAAAGAAACTCGGGATACCGGCGCTGACGTTCTTGTCGGGAACAACATAGGGGACGAGCTTGCGCGCGGCGGGCTCGCAGCCGGGAATCGCCGCGGCCGCTCCTGCCCCTGCAGCAACCTTCAAAAACGAGCGCCTGGAAAGCCCCTCTGGCATCAAATTCCTCATCTCAGTGATGGCACGCGACGCAGTCGAGTGTCGCCTTCCTTTGCGTATGGCAATCGACGCAGAAGCCCATGTTGATCTGCTTGGCCGGGACCACCCGATCCATCGTTTCCACCGGACCATGGCAGGTCTGGCAGGCGACGCCATTGAAAATATGCGGGCGATGCGGGAAGCGCACGAAATCGGGCAGCGTATAGACGCGATTCCATTGAATTTCGAACGGCGCCCGCCGATCGTCGGTCCAGGCCCGCGTCACCGGCTCGATACCGGCGGCAGGCGTGCCAGCGATATTGTTGCCGTGGCATCCGACGCATCGCGCGACCGAGGGAATCCCCGGCTCGGAGGAGCGCGAGGCCAAATTGTGACAGTACTGGCAGGGGATTTTGTTCACCCCGGCATGCAGGCGGTGGCTGAACGGTATCGGCTGCTCGACGTCGGCCCGCGGCTCCCATGGCCTTTGCGAGAATGCGAGCGCGCCGAGACCCGTGATCAGCATCAACAAGGCAAGCGGGAGCACTATGCGGTTCATCGTCACGGCGGACCGACTTTCCGAACTACTGCCGCACCGCGCGGTTCACACTGGAACCGAGGGGCGGGAAAATCACTATCGTTGACGAACCCAACTGCGAGGCAAAAAGAGCGTCTGGTGGAGGTGCTTCCTTGATGATGTTCACAACTGAAAACTCAATCGCGGTCTCGGTGTTACTTGCGACCGTCAAAAATTTCTAACAATACGGCCATCGCTAATCAAGTAAACGTTATGGCACCCGGTATTCCATACCTGTCTGCGCGCGGCAGATCCGCGGCACACGACGCTACAAGGAGCCCTACTGGACTGGATTTTCCGCAAACGACAGGTCCGCATCGGGACCAAAGACGCACGACAGAAAAGACCGTCCGTGGCAGAGCTTAATATTCGGATCGAGCGGCTGAGGCAAATCCCCGGCCCGCCATCCAATGCACATGCGAAGCGCGCAACTGTGGATTTATGCACGCGCACAAGGGCGGGCGAAATGCGCCGGAGTTTCGACGGGCGCCGAAGTGTGTTAGTTAAATCCTGACTCTGTTTGGTTGAGGCTGCTTCGACAGGTGCAAATCAAAACCGCTTCCCGGCTTTCACTCTTACCGCCCTACCTTTTCGCCGAACTCGATCGGTTGAAAAGAGAAGTCGCACAAAAGGGCATTGATGTGATTAGCCTCGGAATCGGCGATCCCGACCTGCCAACCCCGTCCCATATCGTCGAAAGCCTCAAGCGCGCCGCGGATAAAACCGCCAATCATCGCTATCCCGACTACGAAGGTCTGCCCGAGTTCCGCGCTGCCGCGGCCAACTGGTTCAACCGGCGCTTCGGGCACCGCTTCGACCCAAATACCGAAGTTTGCGCCCTCATCGGCTCGAAGGAAGGTATCGCCAACTTCTCAACCGCCGTCGTCGATCCGGGCGATATCGTGCTCATCCCCGATCCCGGCTACCCGGTGTACTACTCGGGATGCGTCTTCAATGGCGGCGAACCCTACTTCCTGACATTGCGCAAGGAAAACGGCTTCAAGCCCGACCTCGAGGCGATTCCCTCCGAGGTCGCCAAGCGCGCCAAGCTGCTGTGGCTCAATTATCCCAACAATCCCACCGGCGCGACCGCCGATCGCTCGTTCTTCGAGCAGGCGGTCAAGTTCTGCCTCGCTAACAACGTCATCCTCGCCCATGACAGCGCTTATTCCGAGATTGCCTACGACGGCTATCGCGCGCCGAGCATCTTCGACGTCGAGGGCTCCCGCGATTGCGCGATCGAATTCCAGTCGCTGTCGAAGACCTTCTCGATGACCGGATGGCGGGTAGGATTCGCGATCGGCAACGCGCAGCTCATCGCGGCGCTCGGCAAAGTCAAAACCAACATGGATTCGGGCGTCTTCCAGGCCGTGCAGGAAGCCGCCATGACCGCGCTCGAAGGGGGCGACGGCGACAAGCTCGCCCAGTATTGCGCGATCTACAAGGAACGGCGCGACCAGGTGGTCGGTGCGCTGCGCGCGCTCGGCCTCGAATGCGATCCGCCGCGCGCGACCTTCTACATCTGGGCCCGCGTCCCGCATGGCTACACTTCCAAGTCGTTAGCAGAAAGAGTGCTCAAGGAAGCCGGGGTAGTGATCACGCCCGGCTCCGGTTTCGGTAAGGGTGGTGAGGGGTACGTCCGCTTGTCTCTGACTGTGTCGAGCGAACGTTTAAAAGAGGCTGTGGACCGAATAAAAGCGCTTCGACTGTAACGGCGAGGATGCCCAATAGGGCTTTCATCGGAATAGGCACCAACTTAGGCGATCGAGCCGCCAATTATCGTGAGGCGATTCAACGCATCGCCGCGATCCCGGAAACGCGGGTCGTGCGCCAATCCTCGATCTACGAGACCGAGCCGGTCGGCGATCTGAAAGGCGCATTCCTGAACGGAGTGATCGAAGTAGAGACCGAGCTTCAGGCCGAAGCGCTGATAAAGCGGATGCTCACCGCCGAGCGTATCATGGGCCGCAAGCGCGTGCGCGGCAAAAAGCCGTCTCGGGGCAAGTATAAACCGCGTGTCATCGACCTCGACCTGCTCTTCTTCAACAAGGAAACGATCAAGACCCGCCTCCTCGAGGTGCCGCATCCGCGCCTGCACGAGCGCAAATTCGTGCTCGCCCCGATGGCCGAGCTGGCGCCCACTCTTATCCATCCCAAGCTGAACGTCTCGATAAGCGAGATGCTGTCGCACCTGAAATCGCCCTACCGAGTAAGCCTCGCCCGCGCGGACGTCCTGCGGCCGCCGCAGCCGTCGCGGGCCCTCGTGCACTAGTCATTCGCTCCAGCGAATTTCGAATAATCTTACCCGCAACATTCGCAAGCGGGCGGATTTCAGCCGCAGCCGCCGGATGGCGCAGTGGGGATGGGCGGTCATCCAGCTGTTGGGAAAGCATTCGACGCCGCCGCCGGGCAATACTTTTTGATCGGTACAAACCGTGGCGAGGTTGTTCCAATAACTGGGGCGCTCAGGCGCAAGCTGGGTCGCCCGCGATAATGCGTCTGCCGCCTGCTGATATCGGCCGCTCGCAGCGTAAACCTGTCCCAATGCGTTCCAGGCCTCAGGCCAGTTCGGATTGATGCTGACTGCGTGTTTAAAAGCAGGCGCCGCGCTTGCCGGATCGTTCAAACCGATCCCATAGGTATTGCCGAGATAAAACCACGCGGTCGCATTCTCAGGCTCCGCCTGTGTCCATCCCTGCGCATACGAGAGCAGCCCATTCCAATCTTTCGATTGCACGTAAGCATTGGCGCCCTGCACCGAATAGCCCTGTGCGAAGGAAGAGTTTGCGATCGGGACGAGTACTAACAAAGGAAGTCCACTTGCAGTGTGACCTTTTCTAATCGCCATCGCATGGCTCGACTTGGCAAGGGGGAGGTTGAACGCTGGCGTCCAGCGGATATCAAAGACCTGTGGCGTTCGTGGAATGCCTGGCAATCACGTCTCCCCGACCCTCTCCTTATCCTAGGAGAGGGAGCTCAGCGATGAGCATCGGGAGATGGAGATGAAGTTCAATTCGCGGCGGCGCTATCGGCCTGGCGTTGCGCTATCAGTTTGTCAAGTTCGGTGCGGAGCTTGGGCAGAACCTCATCGTAGCCGAAGA